>JARRLN010000025.1 GCA_037386965.1 Nitrospirota bacterium | reverse complement strand
AACAGAGCTGCGAGCCACTTCGGGCGAAGCTCCCCGGGCACCAATCGGAGAAGCCTCACCCCCATGGCCAGGGAAAGGATGAGGATGAGGGCCCCGACAAGGATGAGAAGCCCTGAGGCGAGTTCGACGGCGCTCACCATGGCTCTCAGATTATATCGCCATTAGGCCGAAAAGGACAGGGGGAGGACGGAAGGAGGGACTGTCCGGCGCCGGAGGGGGCACGTCGTGCATGTTGTGGTCCCCGGCGCGGCGCCGGACAGGGGCCCGAGGGCGGACACCCGGAGGGCACGGGCTGTCCGTCCTGGCCCTTGGACACCGGAGGGAACCCACCCCGGGCTCTTTTCCTCACCCCCGGTGCCCCGCAACCAAAAGGCCCACCCCCGAAAGGGTGGGCCCGGTGCATACTGCCACTTCGACAGCCCCTCTATCCCCCCGCGGGACAGGTGGCTTTGCGCCGCCAGGACGGCTGTGCGGGTTCCCCTGGCTTTGCCCTTTCGGTGGTGCCCTTATGTCGTCTTCTCCGTTACTCTATGGCCTCTCCTCAGCTTATGTCCTTGACGATGTCCAGGACCACGCGCGTCCTCGTGTCCATGAGCACGATGTCCATCCCCACGCGCAGCCTCACGTAGTTCTCCGGGATGGGCGAAAGCTTCCGCTCCAGCTCCCGGGGGAGGCTCCTCGCGGCCAGCCCCGGCGGCAGGGTGCCGTTTCTCTGCACCTGCCTCTGAAGGCCCGGCGGAAGCCTTTTCTTCTTGGCCAGCCCCGGCGGCAGGTTCTTCCGGTAGTAGGCGCGGATGAGCTTGACGTCCCTCCGGGTGAAGGCCACCCTGACGCTGGCGTTCGTGACGTTGGCGTCCCTGACGCCGGCGTCCTTCGTTCTCATGTCTATCCGTGCGGAGGTGAGGGCCGTCGTGCAGCCCGAAAGCATGCCGGCCAGAAGGACCACCGCCAGAACTCTGCCCAGAGATTTGCCCATCTCGCCTGTAGTTTAGCCGCCGCCCCCGCGCCCGTCTGTGCGCAGGGTCACAGAAGAGGGCGGGCGCGAAGAAAGCCCCAGGAACCCCGGCGACGGCCGAAAGGGCGTCCCCGAACGTTTTCCCGGGCGCGGGGAAAGGGCTCTCGTCGACGCCGGGGGGCCGAGGGAAAGGGCGTCAGCCCTCCTCCTCTATCTCCTCCATGCTCCTGCCGCTCAGGGCGCTGTCCGGCTCCGTGCGCACCGGGTCCCGCCGGGGGTCGGCCTCCTCGTCCTTCATCTTCACGAGGAGCCAGTTCTCCTTGCCCCGGAAGTGCGTGCGGTTCAGGGCGAACCCTCCCCTGAGCTTTTTTCCTTGGAGCCAGAAGGCCGCGTGCCCTGCCTCCAGGGCCTCCTGCATGGAGACCCCCTCGTCCTCCCTCAGGTTCCGGTATGTCCCCGTGTCCCAGACCATCACCGTCCCGGCGCCGTACTCGCCCTCCGGTATGGTGCCTTCGAAGTCCCCGTACTGAAGCGGATGGTCCTCCGTGGGGACGGCCAGGCGCTTCTCGCCGGGGTCCAGGGAAGGGCCCTTGGGCACGGCCCAGGACTTGAGAACCCCGCCCGCCTCCAGCCTGAAGTCGTAGTGCAGGCGCCTCGCCCGGTGCTTCTGGATGACAAAGAGGGGCCCCTTTCTCTTCGCCTTGCGGGCCTTCCCCCTGGGCTCCGAGGTCTTCTGAAAGTCCCGCTTTTCCCGATATCGATTGAGCTTGTCCTCTTGGGCCATGTGGAAACCTCCTCCCGGGGGGCGCCCGGGCGCCCCCTTTCTATGTCCATTGTATAGGAAAAATCCAGCGAGAAAAACGATGTCCGGAGAATCCCGCCGTCTATGAGCCGAATCCTTGACTTTCCAAGACGCCTGTGCTTGAGTATGGGAGGAGAAACAACGGAAGCCGGACCAACGAAAGGGTAAACCCCGGGTAACCGGGGGGCGCAAAGCCACCTGTCCTTAAAGGCCACCGGCCGGGATAGAGGGGCTGTCGAATTGGCGGCGTAGCAACCAGCGGCCTATCCCTTTCGGGTAGGCTTTCTTATTGGAGGACGTAATGGGGAGAGAAAAAGCGGGGGCGGCGCCCCCGGCCCCTGGGCGGGACCCTCTGCCGTGAACAGGAAACTGCTCCTGCCCCTTCTGGCCCTCTTTCTTCTGGCCCTGGCGGCCGTCACGGCCGCGGTCTCCCTCGATAACACCCTCCGGCTCTCCCGCCTCGCACGGCTCCACGATATGGAGGGCCTCAGGGGGGCCCTGCTTCCATCCACCTCGCCGGACCGGGCGGGGCTCGCCGCCGCCGGCGTCCGGACGGAAGACAAAAGGCTTCTCACCGCAGAATCCGTCGAGGAGAGGGTTCGGGACTGTTCCGGCTGCCACCACGCCCCTTCCGTCTCGGAGAGGATTGCGGGCATCGAGGCATTGTTCGCGCGGTACGGAGAAGGGCTCCCCCGAGAGCCGGCGAAGAAGCTCCTTACGGAGCTCGAGGACGTTTCCCGGCTCGCCCGGGCCCGGATGGAGGCGCTCTCCGCCCAGAACGGGCGGAGGGCGGAGGCGCTTCGAAGCCTCATCCATGCCTCTCTGGCCCTGGGTCTTCTTCTGGGCGTGCTGGCCGCCCTGCGCCTGAGCATGGTCTTCGCCCGGCCGGTGGATTTCCTCAGGGAGGCCACCCGGAGGATTTCCTCCGGAAGGCTCCCGGAGGGCCTCCCCCACGGCGCGGGCCGGGGCGGACGGGATGAGCTGGCCGCGGAGTTCGATGCCATGATGGAAGCCCTGGGGGAAAGCCTTTCCCGCATGGAGGAGAAGCTCGCCCGGCGCACGCGCTCGGAGCGGTTCGTCTCCTCCCTTCTTGCGGGCATCCGAGACCCCCTGTCCGTCCTTGACGGGAACTTCGTCTTTGCCCGGCTGAACGCCGATTACGCGGCCCTGAAGGGCTTGCCCGCGGGGGAGCTCCTCGGGAAGCCCTGCTATCGGGTGCTCCACGGCCGGGACGGCGTCTGTCCGGGCTGTGTTGCGGAAAAGGCTTTCCGCTCCAAGGACCCCTGCCGGGAGGAGCGCCGCATCGCGGACCCGGAGGGCTCGGAGCGCTGGATGGACATCTACTACTACCCCGTCATCGGCCAGGGGGGCGAGGTCACCCACGTCATCCAGTGCTTCCGGGACGTCACGGAGCGGAAGCGGACGGAAGAGGGGCTCAGAAAGAGTGCCGAGCGCTACGCCCTGGCGGCGCGGGGGGCAAACGAAGGCCTCTGGGACTGGGACCTCCGCCGCATGCGCGTGTACTACTCCCCCCGGTGGAAGTCCATGCTCGGGTTCGATGAGAAGGACATTGGCGACAGCCCCGAGGAGTGGTTCCGGCGGGTGCATCCGCGGGACAGGGAACACCTGGAGGCGAAGCTCGAGGCGCACCTGGCGGGCAAGGCCACCCAGTTCGAGTGCGAATACCGCGTCCTGCACAGGGACTCCACCTACCGGTGGGTCTTGAGCCGGGGCCTGGCGGTGCGGGACCGCCAGGGCGAGGCCGTCCGGATAGCCGGCTCGCAGACCGACGTCACGGAGCGCAAGATGGCCGAGGAGCAGCTTGTCCACGACGCCTTCCACGACACGCTCACCGGCCTTCCCAACAGGGCCCTGTTCATCAACCGCCTGGAGCATGGGCTCATGAGCGGCTTCCGGGGGAGCGCGGACCTCTTTGCGGTGCTCTTTCTTGACCTGGACCGTTTCAAGGTCATCAACGACAGCCTGGGGCACAGTGCGGGGGACAAGCTCCTGGAGGCCGTCAGCCAGCGGCTTCAGGGATGCCTGAGGCAGGGCGACACGGTGGCCCGCTTCGGCGGGGACGAGTTCGCCATCCTCCTTGAAAAACTCAAGGACAAGGAGGAGGCCCTGAACATAACCGGCCGCATCCAGGAGGAGATCTCCCGGCCCTTCGCCCTGCGCAGTCACGAGGTGTTCGTCACCGCGAGCATCGGGCTCGCCTTCAGCTCCGTGGGCTACACCCGGGCCGATGACATCCTCCGGGACGCCGACATCGCCATGTACAGGGCCAAGGGCCGGGGCCGCGCCTGCCACGTGATATTCGACACCCGGATGCACGCCGACGCCATGGCCCACCTGACGCTGGAGACCGAGCTCCGGCGGGCGACGGAGAACCGGGAGTTCGTCCTCCACTACCAGCCCGTCCTGGACCTCGCCAGCGAGACCATCGTAGGTTTCGAGGCCCTGCTCCGGTGGGAGCATCCCAAGCGCGGCCTCGTCATGCCCCAGGAGTTCATCCCCCTGGCCGAGGAGACCGGCCTCATCATGGACATCGGGGCCTGGGTCCTGAGAGAAGCTTGCCGCCAGTTGGCCCACTGGCAGAAGCTCTTCCCCATGAAGCCGCCCCTGTCCATCAGCGCGAACATCTCAAGCAGGCAGTTCTCCCAGTCCTCCTTTCTGGACCTTGTCTCCGACGTCCTGGCCGAAACGGGTCTCGACCCTCGGGTCCTGTCCCTGGAGCTCACCGAGAGCGTCCTCATGGAGAACGCCGAGTCCGCCGCCACCATGCTCAACCGCCTGAGGCACATGGGCGTGGGCGTGCACATAGACGACTTCGGCACGGGGTACTCCTCGCTCAGCTACATCCACCGCTTCCCCATTACCGCGCTGAAGATAGACCGCTCCTTCGTCCGGGACATGAACGGCAACCAGGAGAACCTGCAGATCGTCAAGTCCATCATCTTCCTGGCCCATAACCTCCGGCTGGACGTCATCGTGGAGGGCCTTGAGCAGCCGGAGCAGGTGGCCAGGTTCAAGCGCCTGCGGTGCCGCTACGGCCAGGGGTTCGTTATCGCCGAGCCCATGGAGGCGGGCGCCCTGGAGCGCTGGCTCGAGACAAGGCAGAAGACCCACGCCCTTTAGCTCGCCCTCCGGTCCCCTTTTCCGGTGACGGAAATTGTAATCGGCGACACATTTTGTTTCCGCCCCGCCCCCGTTGGCCAGGCTTTTTCCTTGTTTTACTGGCACTTGAGCGAAACGGCCTTTTGCTTGGGCATCGGGCAAGGATGTTGCTTTGTTCCAAACGGCATGAGGCATCGGCAAAGAACGATAACCCGGGGGTTTCTTCCCCGCCTGTGCAGATGACCTGTCCCACGTGCGGCTTTGACCAGCCCGACGGGCACGAGGAGTGCCTCCGCTGCGGCCTCATCTACGAGAAGTACTACGCCCGCTTGAACGAGGGTGCAACGGTCCCGGCGGGGACAACGGTCCCAGCGGGGACAGCGGTCCCAGCGGCGACGGCTCTGTCGGTCGAGGCCCCGCCTGGGTTCCGCGAGGCCGGCCGTTCGGCGCCCGGCGATGAGGCGGGCCTGGCAAGGCTCCTTTTCGCCGTGCCTCCGAATGTAGGGGGATTCGCCCTCCTGGGACGCTCCCTTCTTTATGCGGTGCTTCTCCTCCGGGGCCTTGCCTTCATTCTCACTCCCCTCTCGGAGAGCGCCGCCGGGGAAAGTGTCCTTCACCTGGTGAACCTTCCCTTCCACGAGGCAGGGCACGTGGTGTTCTCTCTTCTGGGCCAGTTCGTGATGATGCTCGGTGGGAGCCTCATGCAGGTGGCCGTGCCGGTGGCCTGTCTGCTGGTCTTCCTCCTCAGGACCCGGGACGCCTTCGCCGCCTCGGCGGCCCTCTGGTGGACGGGGGAGAGCCTCATGGACCTGGCCCCCTATATAAACGACGCCCGTGCCCTCAATCTCGTCCTCCTCGGAGGAGTAACGGGCCGCGACGTCCAGGACTACCACGACTGGCAGTACATCCTCGGACATCTCGGGCTTCTGAGGTACGACCATCTGCTGGCCCTCCTCGCCCACGTCCTGGGAGCCTGCCTCATGGCGGGAGCACTCCTCTGGGGCGGTTTCGTTCTCGTCAAACAATACAGTGCATGGAGGCGGGATGTCCCTTGACGCCCTGGCAGTCATGGTTCCCGGCGGCACGGCAGGGCTGCTGGTCCTTCTCTCGGCGCTTCTGGCGGTGTTTTTCCTTGCGGCCCGCAAGAGGGCGGCCGACCGGGACCGGAAGGCCGCAGCGAACCTCGGCCTTGCCCCCTTCAGGAGGAAGGATTTCTACGTCTATATGAAAGGTGCGGGGTTTCCCGCCTTCCTGGGGCTTCTGAAACCCTCGGTCTCCCGCATCTTCAGGGGCAGGGGCGGTGAGGAGGACGTTGTGCTTTTCACCGTGGTGGAACCCGACGGCTCCTCGGGCAATAACCGCACGGCCATCGCCCTCCGCTCCGCCCGGTGGGACTTCCCCGTCCTGAGCCTCACCCCCGAGGGCATATCCCGGAAACTCCTGCAGGCACTGGGCAGGGAGGACATAGACTTTCCCCGGGCGCCGGCCTTTTCCCGGGCTTATGAACTCAGGGGAAGGGAGGAAGGCAGGATACGGAGCATCTTCCGGCCGGAGGTCCTTCGGTTCTTCGAAGCCAACAGGGGCTTCCGCGTCGAGGCCCGGGGGCAGCACGTCCTCGTTCAGAAGGACCATGACCTGGCGCGCCCGCAAGACTGGCAATCGTGCATCGAGCGGGCCCTCGCCATAGCCCGGCTCCTGGCGGGCGAGGTGCAGCACCCGGGCAGCCTCCCCCAGGCAGGCCCGGCCCCCCTTCAGAAGCCCGACGCCCTCCTGGTCGCCTCGGTGCTGAACGTCCCCATCAACGGCATCATTTCATGGGCCCTCTTCACCGCGGTCGGGGCGGGGCCGGTGACCTACGCCCTCAGCGGGGTTCTCGCCCTGGAGAGCTTGGGCCTTCTTCTTTACGCCTTCCTGAAGAGGGGCAGGGCCCGAAGGGCTTTCCAGGGTTCCTGAGCGCTTCTCACCCTCGCTTTCTGTAGGAGAAAAACCGACGTGACAGCCTCCCGCGGGAGTGCTAGGTTTTAGTGAAGCATCCCCGGGTTGGGCCGATTCGGGCAATCAACGACAACGTGAAGGCGAACGTGGCAAACGCGACGGCTGGACAGAGCAGTTGGACGTCGGAGGGAAGCTTTGCCCCGTGGCCGGTTTCCTCTTCACCGCGCACATCACCGGGCAGCTCACGCAGCGCCTCCTGTTCCCTGGAGACTTATCGAGGGCAACGTGCCGGCCTTCTCGGCGACGGCGGCTCCGACCTCTCCACCCGCACCTGATACTGGTGAGAAGGAAGTCCCGGTGAATGGCCGCCCCCGGAGGGGGGCGGCCTTAATTTATGCCCGGGAGCTGCACCTCCATATACACTTCAGACTATATCATAATTATAGATTGACCTTGACACAGGCGAGCCTTTCCTGCAATTGTAAAGAACGCACAAAAAGAGACATAAAATCAATCTGTTGCGCAACTCTTCTTGCTCTGAAGTCAGGGGGAAAGAGCGGGGGAACGTGAAGAGCAGACAGTTTGAGCAGGACCTTGTCGCCCTCTATGAGAACGTGTGGGTGAAGTGCGGCTACAGGGAGCCGCGCCTCCTCAGCATGGTGGAGGAGTGGGGGGGAGTGGAAGCTGCAAAGAGGATTCTCTCCTCGGGCAGGTTTCTCTTCGGCACCGCGGAGTTGGGCCGGTGCAACTGCATGGGCGCCACTCTGGAGGCCCTCGTCCTTGACCCCCGGTATGCCGACCTGTTTACGGCCGAAGAACGCATCACCGCCTCAAGCCGCCTGAAGAGCTGGGTCTGCGCGGCATAGCCCTCCCGCCGTCCCGGCGATTACCGGCGGCGCTGTTACCCAAAGAAAAGGTGCCGGCGTCCGCTGGCGCCCGGCGGCGCTCCCCTGTGCTCTTGGGCATTCACGCAAGACGCGGTATAATCAAGGATGGATTCGGCTTTCTTTGAGGGAGTCTGCGGAAGCGGCATGTTCGAAACGGCATCTCACAGGTGGCTGCCATGAAGACCGGAGAGCTCTACGACGTCATCATCGTGGGCGGCGGCCCCGCGGGGCTCACGGCCGGGCTTTACGCCAGGAGGGCGGCGCTCGGCACCGTTCTTATCGAGAAGGGGCTCCTCGGCGGACAGATTGC
The DNA here is from genome assembly GCA_037386965.1 of Nitrospirota bacterium. Classification (NCBI taxonomy): domain Bacteria; kingdom Pseudomonadati; phylum Nitrospirota; species Nitrospirota bacterium. Next base: position 46,322 of record JARRLN010000025.1, on the reverse strand, counting down.
CATAGCCAAGGACGTGGAGAACTACCCGGGCCTGGAGGGCATCACCGGGTTCGACCTGGCCGAGAGGATGGTCCGCCATGCCCGGGCTTTCGACCTGGAGATTCTTCAGGAGGAGGTCACCGCGATCCGCGCCGGCGCGGACTTTCACGCCGTCGGGCTGACCGGCGGCCGGCAGCTCCGGAGCATCGCCCTCATCCTGGCGGTGGGCGGCACCATGAAGAAGCTCCACGTCCCCGGAGAGGCCGAGTACCTGGGGACCGGCGTTTCCTACTGCGCCACCTGCGACGGGCTCTTCTTCAAGGACAAGACCGCCGTGGTGGTCGGCGGGGGCGACACGGCCGTGGAGGAGGCGCTTTACCTCTGCAAAATCGCCAAGAAGGTGTACCTCGTCCACAGGCGGGACGCGCTCCGGGCAAGCAGGATTCTCCAGGACCGCCTCTTGTCCGAGCCGAAGATGGAAATACTCTGGAACACGGCCGTGACGGAGATAAAGGGCGACGGCCATGTGGTCAAGGCCGCCGCCCTTGAAGACGCCGTCACGGGGGAGAAAAGAGAGGTCGCCACCGACGGCGTGTTCATCTTCATCGGATACCTGCCCAACAGCGAGCTGGTCCCCCCCGGGGTGCGCACGAACGAAAAGGGTTTCATCCTGGCGGACGAAATGTGCCAGACCAGCGTGCCGGGCATCTTCGCCCCGGGGGACGTGAGGGCGAAGTTCGCCAACCAGATCGTGGTCGCCGCCGCCGACGGCTGCGTGGCCGCCCTGGCCGCCGCGCACTACATCGAGAGGTATAAGGACAAGGCGCGGGCGCAGCAGCGTCGATGATTCCCGGTGGGAAAATCCTGACGCATACCGGGAGGGCGCGTAGAAAGGGTTGCGGCATCGCCGCAACCCTTTGACGTCCGCCGCGGGCGCGGGGTCTCGAACCTTCGGCCTCCGCCGCCTTCAACCCCGCGTCACTCCTCGGGAAGCCGGCCCTCCAGGAGCTCTATCTTCTGCTCCACCCGTTTTTGCTTGCGCACGCTGAGGTAGACGTAGGTGGATACGCCGAGCCACACCACCGTGTAGGCGGCGGCGAGGAAAATCCCGTTTTCCATTGTTCTCAGACCTCCATTCTCTTCGAGATGACGAGAAGCCTGTTCTCGCTCCGGGCTATGCGATAGCGGAACAGGAACAGAAAGACCGTAAAAAGAAGAAACGTGGCCATGCTGAAGAGCATCACCATGAGCATGGTGGGCTCCAGGCCCCCGCCTTCGCCCTTCAGGCGCGGGTGGACCGAGCGCCACCACGTGGTGGCCAGGCGCACGATGGGGACGTCCAGAAACCCGATGATGCCGATGACGGCCCCGTACCGCGCCCTCCGGTGCCAGTCGGATATGCTTCTTCTCAGGAGGAAGTACCCCACGAAGATGAACCAGAGGATGAACATGCTCACCAGCCGGGGGTCCCAGGCCCACCAGACGTTCCAGACGGGCCGCGCCCAGAGCGAGCCGGTCAGAAGGACCAGGGTGGAGAAAAGCACGCCCACCTCCGCGGCCGAAGAGGCCACGGTGTCCCAGAGGAGGTCCTTCTTCCAGAGAAACAGCACGCTTGCGGCGAACACCCCCGCAAAGGCCAGGTAGGCGCTCACCGCCAGGGAAACGTGTATGTAGAAAATCCTCTGCACGTCCCCCATTATCCTCTCGGTCGGGGCGACCCCGAAGATGAGATAGAAGTCCAGGGGCAGCAGAAAGAGCAGGAACCCGAAGAGGACTGCCTGTATTTTTCCGGTTCTCATAACGTTTTCACTCCTCGATGATATGCTTGAAAACAAGCAGCGCAATGCAGAAATAAAGAACGTCGAAGACCCCCATGACCTCGATCCACCGCCAGGCCTCCTCCAGGGGCCTCCCCTCAAGCACCGCCGTCATGGAGGAAACCCCTCCCAGCACCACCGGGCTTACCACCGGCAGAAACAGGAAAGGCAGAAGCACCTCGCCGTACCGTGACGTCGTGGTCAGAAAGGAGAAGAGCGTTCCCACCAGCGCAAAGCCCAGCGTGCCCAGGACCAGCGGGGGCAGGAGGCCCGGCAGGGAGAGCAGGAGCTTCTCGTAATCGAACAGGACGGCAAAGCACGTCATGGTCAGCGCTTCGGCCACGAGCAGGAAGACCAGGTTGCTCAGGACCTTTCCCATGTAGAAGCTCTCTTCGCTTGCCGGGGAGAAGACCACGCTCAGGAAGGCGTCCTCGGCCCTCTCGGCCATGCTCGTCCGCCCCATGCCCAGGATGCCCGAGAAGGCGAAGATGACCCAGAGGACGCCCGGCGCCAGGGCGGCGACGTTGTCCCTGTCGATGTCCAGGGCGAAGTTGAATATGACCAGGAAAAGAAGGGACAGGAAGAACATGAGGCTCAGGGAGTCCTTGCCCCTCAGCTCCAGGCGAAGGTCCTTTCCCATGACGGCCATGGCGCCGCGCACGAAGCTCATCCCTGCGCCTCCCCCCCGGCCTTCCGGAAAAGCTCGTGAACGCCCGGGACGTCCAGGTCCTCCTTTGCCGCCAGGCGGAGGAGGCGTCCCCGGTCGAGGAAGGCCACCCGGTCGGCCAGGGCATGCCCCTCCTCCACCAGGTGGGTGCAGAGGACAAGGGACTTTCCCCGGCCCTTCAGCTCCCCGATTTTCTCCTGCACGGACCGCCTCCACCGGAGGTCCAGCCCCGAGAAGGGCTCGTCCAGAATGAATATCCTCTGTCCCGTGAGGAAGCCCTTGGCTATGGCCACACGCCTCTTCATCCCCTGGGAGAGCTCGCGGACGGGCTCGTCCCTTTTCTCCAAGAGGCCGTGCTCCCTGAGCAGCTCGTCCGTGGAGGGAGCGGAGCCGTTGAGCGCCGGGCTGAAGAGCCTTCTTATGAAATCGATGTTCTCCCGCACCGTGAGGCTCTCGTAAAGGGCGTTCCGGTGCCCGAGGAAAAAGACGTCCCGCTTGAGGGAGCCGTCCCGCCGGGGAGCCCCCTGGTAGAGTATCTCTCCCGCCGCGGGGGCCATGATGCCGGACATTATCTTGATGAGGGTGGTCTTGCCAGCGCCGTTGGGGCCGAACAGGACGAGGCGCTCCCCCTCCCGGACGTCGAGGCTCACGTCCTTCAAGGCCCTTTTGCCGTGATACTCCTTGGATATGCCCCTGAGCTCGAGAAGGCTCATGCGCCGTACCTCTGTTCTATCTCCCTGAGCCTCTCCCTCAGCACCTGGGCAAAGGGATGGTAGTACCTGCGGACCTCGCCCTCCCGGGCTTCCTCGTCGAACCTCTCGAGAAGGGCCTCCAGGCGCCGCCTCTCCCGCCTGAGGGACCACCGCCGGCCGGGCTCCCTGAGAAGCACGACCCCGGCAAGGCTCGCCAGGAAAAGAAGCCCCACCGAGAGGGACCAGATGCCCGCCGTGTTCACGTAGGACGGCCCGTAGAGCGTGATGTGCGCCGCGCTCCCCGGGCTCCCCTTGTAGACCCTGAAGGCCCTTCCCCCCGCCTCGCTGAGGCCCGTCCTGGTGAGGCCGCCCGCCTTGAGGTTCCACCCCTTCTCCTCGGAGAAGGCGAGCACGAGGGACCGTGTCTCGGGGGCGCCGGGGGCGCTCAGGAGCGAAAGGTCGAAGCGGCCCGTGTCGCTTTGGACGAAGTAGCCGAGGGCTATCCGGTGGGTGCCGGGCTTGAGCTCCTTGAGTGTAACGATGCCCTTCTCGGCGGTGAGTGCCTTCCCCTGGGGGATGCCCTCGAGCGAGGTCAGCATGTAGTACTTCGGCATGGGGATGAAGAGCACCTGGGTTGCGCTCAGGTCGTCGCTCCATTTGCCTACGTAGGTCTTCGTGCCCCGGTTCACCACCGTCAGGGTCTCGTACACCTGCACGAACCTCTCGCCCTTGGGCACCACGTACATGGAGCGCTCCTCTACGGAGACCCCCTCCCTGTGGTCCGTGATCTCGTAGACCGGAAGGCTGAGGGCCAGGTCTTTATTCCCGCTCGCCTCGGCCATGGCCGAGTAGGAAATCCCCCGGTGCACGGCCCGGGCCCTCAGCTCTTCGCCCGGCGCAACGTCCAGGCTTCCGCTGTAGACGCCCCCGTCGTCGGTCTTCACGGTGCGGCTCTCCCTCGCCTCGAAGTCTCCCCGGGCCGTGAGGGAGCCCACCGACAGGCTCAGGGGGTGGGAGGCCATGGGCTCGCCGGAGGTGCCGTTTGTCACCTCGACCGTGACCCGGGCGGCATCGGCCATCCCCACGAGGAGAAAAAGTAATGCCCCTATCAGGAATCCCGCGTGCCGCAAATCCGCACCACCTCTCTCAGAAGGTCTTCCTTGAGGCCGCGTTCGAGGCCCTTGCCGTCGAGCCTCCGGGCCTCGCCCATGAGATGCCGCTCCCGTTTCAGGACGGGAAGGGCCTCCTTCTTGAGGGCGGCCCGCAGGGCCGCGTGGTCTTGCTCCGAGAGCTTGCCCATCTGGTACTCGTCATCCACGTCCGCTATGGCCCAGAGGGCCTGCCTGCGCGTCCTTCTGAGCTCGCCCGCCTCATGCCCCTCGGCGAAGGGCCAGGCCTTCTCCTGAAAAAGCGGCAGCAGAACATAGGCGAAGGCCGCCAGGGCCAGCCCCGCCATTATCAGCAACACAAGGGTCATGCGCCCGCGCTCCTTTGAAACCGGAGAAGATACTCCGCGACCATGGCGTCCACCGTCTCCTCCTCCCTCCTTGCGCCCGGAAGCATCGCCCACACCACCCCCAGGACCGCCACGCCCGTGCCCGTCCACACCCAGGAGAGAAGCGGGTTGACCACCACGGTCATGCTGATGCTCCTCTCGGGGGTCCATCCGCTCAGGATGAGGTAGAGGTCCTTCTCCGGGCCCTGCATGATGGCCACCTCGGTGGTGGGCTCGCCGTTTTGGTAAAAGCGCTTCTCGGGCCGGAGCACCCTCTGGAGCGTACCGTCGCGGTAGACCTCCACCAGGGCGCTCACGCCTTCGTAGTTCCTCTCCCGCTCCGAGGTCAGCCCGACGTACCTCAGGTTAAACTCCTTCACCGACGCCTCCTGGCCCGGCGAGAGCGTGAACTCCTCCTTGTACTGGTAATACCCGTAGCTCGCAAGCCCCAGGGCCATGAGCACGATGCCGGCGTGCACGAGGTACCCCCCGTACCGTCTCCGGTTTCTGCCCAGGAGCGTGACGAAGGCCCGGAGCCATTTCTCCCCGGCGTTCTTCACCCGCGCCCGGGTGCCGATATAAAACTCCCTGGCGAGGCTGACGACGACGAAGAGCGAGAAGGCGTAGAAAAACAGGGGCATGGCGCTCCTTACGCCAACCCGGTAGAGAAGGGGCAGTGAAAGGGCCATGGGTACGGAAGGGATGAGCAGGTTTTTGAGGGTTCCCCTGACGGATGTCCCTCGCCACCCCAGCAGGGGGCAGAGGCCCATGAGCAGAAGGAGCAGGAGGAACATGGGGGAGTTCACCGTATTGAAAAACGGCGGGCCCACCGAGATTTTCACGCCCTTGACGGCCTCCGAGACCAGGGGGAAGACGGTGCCCCAGAGCGTGGCGAAGCAAAGGCCGATCAGGATGAGGTTGTTATAGAGGAAGGAGCTTTCCCTGGAGACGACCGATTCGAGCTTCGGGTTGTTCTCCTTGAGCTTGCCGTACCGGGTGGCGACGAGATAGACGCCCAGGACGCCCACGAGGGCGAGGAAGGCCAGAAACACGTAGCCCACCCCGGACTGCCCGAAGGCGTGCACCGATTGGATGATGCCGCTTCGGGTGACGAAGGCGCCGAAGATGCTCAAGAGGTAGGTCAGGATGATGAGGACCAGGTTCCAGACCTTGAGCATCCCCCGCCTTTCCTGAACCATGACGGAATGGAGAAACGCCGTGGAGGTGAACCAGGGAAGAAGGGAGGAGTTCTCCACGGGGTCCCATCCCCACACCCCGCCCCAGCCCAGCTCCCTGTAGGCCCACCAGCCCCCGAAGACGATGCCCAGGGTGAGGAAGAGCCAGGAAAACAGGGTCCAGGCCCGGGTCTTCTTTATCCACCAGTCGCCGAGCTCGCCCATCGCCAGGGCCGCCATGGCAAAGGAGAAGGGCACCGTGAAGCCCACGTAGCCCAGGTAGAGCGTGGGTGGGTGAAAGACCATCCCCGGGTTTTGAAGAAGCGGGTTCAGGCCGTTGCCGTCTGCGGGCACCCGCGCGGCCAGCTCGAACGGGGGGGTGACGAAGTTCACGAGCACCAGGAAAAACAGGACGGTGAGGTTCAGAAAGATAAGGACGTAGGGGAGAAAGCGCGAGCCGGGCTTCCCTTCGTTCTTCCTCACCAGGATAAAGGTGAAAAGGGCGATGAGCCACCCCCAGAAGAGGAGCGAGCCGTTCTGTCCCGCCCAGAGCCCCGTTATCTTGTAGAAAAGAGGGAGCGCCCGCTCGGAGTACCCCGCCACGTAAGCCACCCTGAAGTCGTCGGTCAGAAACGCGTAGAGGAGGGCCCCCACGGCGACGCTCATGAAGAAGAAAACGCCGTCGGCCGCCCGGTAGGAGGCCTCGACGAACCGGCCGTCCTTCCTCCTCAGGCCCAGGAAGAGCCCGGCGAAGACCAGCACGGAAAGAAACAGGGAGAACAGAAGGGAAAGGCTGCCCGCCTGGGTCATGACGCCCCCTCCTTCTTCTCGTACTTCGAGGGGCACTTCACCAGAAGCCTCCTGGAGACGAAGAGGTCCCGCTTCCGGTCAAAGGCCCCCTCGGCAACCAGGGTCACCCCGTCCTTTTGCATCAGGTCCGGCGGGGCTCCCCTGTACAGGACGTTCAGCCTCTCCGGCCCCTTGGGGTCCTTGAGGGTGAAGGCCAGCCTCAGGGTCTCGGGGTCGTAGGCCACCGAGCCCTGCACCACTTCGCCGTTGACGCGCACTTTCCGTCCGTCCAGATGCTCGGCCTGCGCCCGGAACTCCGAGACCTCGAGATAGAACATGCTTCCCTCGCGCATGCCTATGAAGACAAGGTAGCCGAAGGACGCCAAGAGCAGGACGGAGACCACCAGGACCTTGGTTTTTCCCCTCATCTGGCCTCCGCGCGGGCGGTCCCGGACGTCTCGGAGACGAGGCTCCGCACGAGGGCCTGCTTTTCCGGCTCTCTCCAGTCCCCGGCCCCTATCTCCACGAAGGCGACCCGCCCTTTCTTGTCTATGATGAAGGACTCCGGCACGCCCGTCGTCCCGTAGAGAAGCTGCACGGACCCGGCGGTATCGAGCAGGGCGGGGAAGGTCAGGCCCATCTCCTTCATGAAGGGCGCCACGGCCTTCTCGCCCAGGGCGTCGATGCTGACGGCCAGGACCTCGAAGTCCTCTCCCCGGAACCTCTCGTACAGGGCCTGGACCGTGGGAAGCTCCTTCTTGCACTCGGTGCACCAGGTGGCCCAGATATTGACGAAGACCACCTTCGTGCCGTAATAGTCCGAGAGGCTCACGTCCCTGCCGTCGAGGCCGGGATAGGTGAAGTCCCGCGCGGGCTCTCCGATGGAAGGCCGCGCCTGCCGCTTCCGCGTCTTCTCGCCCCCTCCCAGGGCGCCCAGCACCAGGACCCCGGCCAGGATGACGACGGGCAGAAGCACCAGTATCTTTATGGCCTTTTTCATCTCGCTGCCTTCCCCTCTCAGTGTGCGGGCGCTCCCCTGGCGCTCACTCCTCCTTGAACCTGCGCACCTCTTCTTCGAAGAAAGCCTCTTCGTCCTCCCCGAGGGCCGTGCCCGCGTCCTCCCCTCCGGCCCCTTCGTCCTCCCGCGCCCTCTTTCTCCAGAGGAGGATGACGACCGCGGCCACGGCGAAGACGTCGGCCAGAATGAAATAGGGGAACCACCAGGCCATGGAGAAAAAACCCCGCTTGGCCGGCTGGGCCAGTACCTTGGGGCCGTAAACGGCCTCAAAATAGGCCAGTATCTCTTCCTTGCTCTGGCCCTGCCGGAGCCTGTCCTTGACTATCTCGCGCATCTGTGCCGCCTCGGCGGAGGGGCAGAGGGTGAGCGTGTAGGTGTAATTGCAGCCGGGGCTCATGAGGAGGTCGGTGACCTCCTCCAGTTTCATGAGCGGGACGTCGGACGGTGCCTGGGCGAAGGCCGCCGTGGAAAGAACGAAGAGAAAAAGCCCGCATGCCATGAAGAGAGGGACCGCTTTCCCGACTGCCTGTTTATACAATTCCTTTCCCACCCCGAACAAGAGCGATAGCTTCGTTAATGAAATCATAGAAAAAAATTATGAACAAAATATGAAGCAGCGGCCGGGGGTTTCCCGGGAGAGGACCTCTACGGCGTATGCACAATTCTCCTCCGGGCCAAGGAGGGACGGGGCGTGCGATGTCGGCGTGTGAACTATGTCATGCTTTCCACAGAAATATTTGACCGTACGAGTTTCAGTTTTCCCATCTGCCGTGCGTCTCTCGGAATCCCGTCCACGAAGCGGACATGGATGTCCGGACACAGGGCGCCGAGGGATTCCAGCGCGGCCCTGAGCCGCTCCTTGATCCTGTTGGCCGTCTCTTCGCCGGATGTCCCCGGCCTGAGGACCGCGCTGATGGTAATCCCCTTCTCTTCGTGGACGACCTGGTACTGTTTTATCTCTTCGAGGGTTTCCAGTATGTCGTGGAAGTGGTTCGGATGCACTGGCACGTCCCCGCCTCCCGCTCCCCGAAGATACACGATGTCGTCGCTTCGCCCCTCTACGGCGGCTATGAGCCGGAAGGGCCTGCCGCACGGACAAGGCGCCCGCGACATGGTGAGCATGTCGGAGACCTCATAACGGATAATCGGCTGTGTGAAGTTGAAAAGGTTCGTGACCAGGAGCTTGTGGCCCGGCGAGCCGTCGGAAACGGCGTTGTTCCGTTCGTCCACGACCTCGAGGATGACAAGGTCTTCGAAAACGTGCATTCCCCGATGCAGGGAGCAATCGACGCCCACCGCTATCCCCGCCTCCGTCATGCCGTACGCGTTGAACGGGACGACGCCCCAGCTCTCTTGAATCTTTCTCTGCATGTCTCCCGTGCGCATCTCGGCGAACGTCGCAACCACCCGGGGGTGGATATCCAGGCGTCCTTCGCGCTGCTCTTCGGCAAGGAGCGCTGCAATGGAAGGGTAGGCGCCCAGGAGTTCCGGCTGAAACGCATTCAATGCCCCGGCGAGGTCCCCGATGCCGGATGTCGCCGAAAGGCGTTGCGCCCTGGTGAGGCCGACATCGGTGCTTTCCGACATCCGGTCGGTTACGTGTGCCGGGCTGTCCGCCGCGATGGTGGATATTTTCCAGCGGTGAAGGAGGCTCGGGCTCACTCTCATGTACGAGCCGCACCGTATGAGACCGGCAAGGGCGGTGCTCCACTCCTTCCTGTCGAAAACGAACACTCCTTTCATCCCCGAGCTTCCGCTTGTCGTGGTGACGCGATATTCTCCCCGGTAGTACTCGTCGCGGGTGAGCCGGCCGACGTGGGCCTGGAGCTCGGAGAGTTTCAGACGGGGGTCCGTTACGAACCGGTCGAAATTATCCATCATGGCCGACTTGTCGATTATCGGCAGGTCCTCGATGAGGATTCCCCTGTTCGTCCTTATGTTCCCGTAGAGTTCCCGGTAGAAGGGGGAGTGCCGGGCCGCGTGCGCGACCAGCAGGGAAAGCCGCTCACGCTGATACCTCAGGAGCTCTTCCCGGGTCCATCTTTCGTGTGCGTCGAGCTTCCTCTGAATAAAAAAGGCCCGTGCCGCGTCCTGAAGCCTCTTAAACGCGTATCCGGTTCTCATGTGCTGCCCTTTTTGCCTCCCACGCGTGCCGTCGAGCAAAGGGCGCCTCATGTTCCGCGCGGATGCGGCTGTCCCGTACGCCTGACGGAGCGGCGCCTTCGGAGGCGGCGGCTTTCGCCGCTCCGGGGTCACGACCTCTTTTTCACCCTGGTGCCGTCTTCCACGGACCTGTCGGGGTGGGTGATGACGGTCTCTCCTTTTTTGAGGCCCGAAAGTATCTCGGCCCGAAGGCCGCTCCGGTGGCCGGCCTCGACGGCCCTCAGGCGGGCCTTGCCTCTTTCCACGACGAAGACCGCCCAGCCCTCCCCGTGGCGGAAAAGGGCGCTCGTCGGCACCTGAAGCACGTCCTCCCCCTCCCATACGACGAAGCTCGCGTCCACCCGGTAGCCGTCGCCCAGGCGCTCCCACATGTCGCGGGGGGAGACGATGTCCGATATGACGTGCACGCGCTGCTCCTCGACGCCCAGGGCGGAGACCTTCGTGAAGGCCTGGGGCTCCACCACGCGCACCCGTCCTTCGAGGGCGGGTGCGCCTCCCCACCGCTCCAACAGCACCCGCGTGCCCGGCCCCACGCGCACCGAGTCGCGCGAGAGCAGGTCCACCTCCACCTCCAGGGCGGCGGGGTCGCCCACCTCGATGAGCTCCGCTCCCCCCGGCACAACGCCCTCGCTCTTGTGATACACCTTGAGCACCCGGCCTTCCACGGGCGTGCGGACGGATACCCGGCGGTGCCTTGCACCTCTATTTTCTGCCGCCGCGTACCGGAGGGCGCTCCGGGCCTCCTGGACCTTGAAGGCCGCCACCTTTGCGTTGAACTGGGCCGAGCGCAGCTCGGCTGCCGTGCGGCGGGCGGAGGCCTGGGCACTTTCCAGGTCGTCTTTCGAGGCGAAGCCCTTTTCATGGAGGGCCTTCGTGCGCCCGAGCTCCGAGGCGGCGTACTCCGCGTCCGCCTTTGCCGAGTCCACCCTTTCCCCGGCGGCCCTGAGGTCGGCCTGGGCGGCGGAGAGCCTGGCCTCCGCCTCCGCCCTGGTTCTGGGGTCCAGGGCCTGGGCCCTCAGGGGCTCAAGCATGGCGACCACGGCGCCCTTGGCAACGGCGTCCCCGGCCTCGAGCTCGATGCGCGCGGCAAAGCCCGCCACGGGGGCGGAGATGACGAAACGGTCCTTGACCCTGGTCCTGCCCTCCTCCTCGATGGCCACCCTGAGGGGCCCGCGCACGGCCGTCGCGGTGTCCACGGACACCGGCCCGGGCATGAACCCGTATATGACCGCCCCCACCACCGCGGCCAGAACGGCCAGTATCCATATCTTCCGCCACCACTTCACCGCGCCTACTCCCTTGTCTTGAGCACCGCCACCAGGTCCAGCCGGTCGAGCTTGCGCCTCACGATGAGCCCCGAGACGGCCGCCGACACCAGCACCACCGCCGCCGAGAACGCGTAGGTGCGCGGCTCCAGCACCAGGGGGACCCGGAACAGGTCCGTCTGCATTCTCGCTATCATTATCGCGCAGAGCCCCTGCCCTATGACGAAGCCCAGGGGTATGGCGACCAGGGTCAACAGGCCGAGCTCGCCCAGAAGTATATAGGAAATCTCCCCCCGCGTGAAACCCAGCACGCGCAGGCTGGCAAGCTCCCGGCTCCGCTCCGAAAGCGCTATCCTCGCGCTGTTGTACACCACGCCGAAGGCGATGGTGGAGGCCAGCAGGGTGTTGAAGAAGGCGAAGATGAGCACCTGCCGGTCCATGGTGGTGTAGAAGTTCTCTATGGCGCTCTCCCTCACCACGGTGCCCGCCACGCGGGGCATCCCGTGCAGCTCGGCGTAAATCTCCGGCTGATACCGGGAGTCCGCGGCCAGATACGCCCCGGATATGGCGTCCCCCTCGCGCATCAGGAGGTTCAGCTCCGAAAGCCTCATGTAGCCCGATACGCCCACGTACTCGCGCACGAACCCGGCCACCGGGACCTGCCGCACGGGCCGGCTCCCTTCCAGGGCCTCCACGGTGAGGTCCTCTCCGGGGCTCACGCCCAGTATCTTGCCCAGGTGCTCCGTGAGCAGGATTCCCCGGGGCGGAAGCTCGAAGGGCTCGAGGCTGCGGTCCAGGAGCCGGTGCAGGGTGCCGCCGGGCTCGAACCCCTGCACGGAGGTGCGGTAGGAGCGGTGCTCGAATCTCAGCCTGGCCGGCACCGAGCGGAAGGGCTCGCCGTACTCGACGCCCCGGAGGGCCTGAAGCTCGTACAGGGCCTTTCTCGAGGTGGGCTCGACGAAGCTCACCGTCAGGTCCTGCCGCTGGATGCGGTCGAAATGCACCTGGGCCATGAAGCTCACCGCGTCCCGGAAGAGGCTGCCCACCATCATTATGGCACAGGCGAAGGCGATGCCTATGATGGAGAGGACCGTCTTTGCCGGCCGCCGCTCCAGGTGCCGCGCTATCATCTTTGCGGGCTGGGATATCAGGCGCCGGAGCCCCATCCGCTCGACAATGGATTCCCTGTAGCGTTCGGGGGGCTCGGGCCTCATGGCCTGGGCGGGGGGCAGGACGGCGGCCCTCCGTACCGCAAAGGCGGTCCCCAGGAGGGCGGCGGCCGAGCTTATGAGCGCGGCTGCCGCGGCCACCGGCAGGCGAAGCTCGTAGCGTAGATAGGGGAAGCGGTAGTAGTCCATGTATATGCCGCTCAGGCCCTTTCCAAGCCACACGCCCGCCGCGATGCCGCCCGTGACCCCCAGGGCCGCCATCAGCATCACCATGGCCCCGTAATGAAGGCCGACGTCCAGGTTCTTGTAGCCGAAGGCCTTGAGCACGGCTATCTGCTCCCTCTGGGTGCTTATGAGCCTGCTGAGCACTATGTTCAGAAGGAAGGCCGCCACGCCGAGGAATATGGCGGGGAAAACGGCGGCCATCTGCGTGAGCTGCCTGAACTCCTCCGAGAGGTACCGGTGCGAGGTCTGGTATTCCCTGCCGTAGGCCCCGAGGCCCCCGTAGCGATTGAGCACGGAGTCGAGCCGGTCGATGACGTCGTAGAGCCGCGCCCGCGCCGAGATGGTGAGGACCACGTCGTTGAAGGCCCCTTCCATGTCGTAGGCCGCGGCCAGGGATTTCCGGCCCATCCACATGACCCCGTAGCGCTTGAAGTCGGGGAACACGGACCCGGGGCTGAGCTGGTAGATGAACTCCGGGGAAAGGGCCACCCCCACGATGTGGAGCTTCTTCCGCCTGCCGTTTATGACCGCCTCCAGGCTGTCCCCGGGGCCCAAGCCGTGGGCGTCGGCAAAGGCCTCGTTGACCAGCACCTCGTCTTCCTTCCCCGGCTCTATGTACCTGCCGCGCCTGATGTAAAGGGCGTTCAGGACGGGCTGCCCGCCCTCCGGCACCGAGACCAGCCTCCCGGTGACCGGGTCGGCAAAGCCTTCGACCTCAAGCCGCACGTCGGCGGCCACCCGGGTCTCGACCCTCTGGACACCCGGGATTTCCCGTATGCGCGCCTCCAGGCTCCGGGGGGCGCGCTTGAGGGAGGCGAAGACATCGGCGAAACGGTACTCGCGATAGAAGGTCGAGCGGGTGAGCCTGAGGGAATCCAGGGTGCTCGCGGACATTATGTAGGTGGCCACCCCGCTTGCCATCACCAGGGCTATCGCCAGGGCCTGCGCCCTCATGCCCCAGAGGTCCCTGAAGAGTTTTCTGTTCAGCGCCCGCATGGCCCTCTACCAGTGTATCTCCCGGGGAGGCTTCCTTTGCTCGTTGCGCCGCACCTCGGCTATGAGCCCGTCGCTCAGGTGAATCACCCGGTCGGCCATGCCGGCGATGTCGGCGTTGTGGGTGATGACCGCCGTGGTGGTGCCCAGCTCCCTGTTGGCCCGCTCCAGGGCCTCCAGGACGACGACTCCGGTCTTTGAGTCCAGGGCCCCGGTGGGCTCGTCGCACAGGAGGACGGCCGGGTTCTTGGCTATGGCCCGAGCGATGGCCACCCTCTGCTGCTGTCCGCCGGACAGCTGCGAGGGAAAGTGGGTGAGCCTGTCGCCCAGCCCCACCAGCCCGAGGGCGTCCTCGGGCCTCATGGGGGACGGGGCTATCTCGGTCACCACGGCCACGTTCTCCAGGGCGGTCAGGCTCGGTATGAGATTATAGAACTGAAACACGAAGCCCACGTGAAAGCGGCGGTACTCGGTGAGCTCCTTCTCGGTGGCCTCGGTGAGGTCCGTGCCGCGATAAGTGACCCTGCCCGATGTGGCGGTGTCCAGGCCGCCCAGGATGTTCAGGAGCGTGGACTTGCCGCTCCCGGAGGGCCCGAGCAGGACATCCAGCTCGCCTGAGAAAAGCTCCAGGTCCACCCCCCTCAGGGCCTGGACCTTCACCTCGCCCATCTCGTACACCTTGGTAAGGCCCTCGGTCCTGAAGACGACGCCGTCCCGGGCCCCTGCGGCCTCCGGCGCCATTACCCGACCGCCAGAGCCACAGCGCTACCGAAGGGGAGGCATGCGGCAAAGCTCTCATAAGCACGCATATCTAAAGTGATTATACAGGATGCGGCGGCGGGCACAAAGGCCGCCGGATACGGAGAGGCGGTGCGGGGGAGGCGATGCGGAGAGGAGGACATCTAAGGACGAATGCGCTCGACGGGCAGGACCTATCTGCCATCAACATCCAAAAGTGTGGTCTTCCTCTTCAAGGTCCTCAGCGACATATATATGACCAAGCCGACGAAGAAAAATATCGGCCAGAACAAATCTTCAAATGCGTTTTCCTTTGGAACCTCGACCACGAACATTTCTCCGGCCAACTCGATAAAGGTAAACGATGCAACTATCACGAAGAAGCCGGAGTATTCGCGCTTCAGTACGTTCCTGAAGGAAAACGGCAGCGCGGGCCGCTGCCAATTCCTGAATTTCGGCACGAAGGCCGGTGTCTTGCCGGCCCAGTCCAGGAATTCATCACCGAATGTTTCTTGCAGGAATTTCTCTTCCGCGAACATTATCCTCTCGTAGTACAGCCAGAAGGCAAGTACGGAGACGAGAATAAACCAGTATACCTCAGTAAACAGCGCCATCCCCAGGAAGATAAGGAAGTTCCCGAGATAAAGAGGGTGCCTTACAATCGAATACATTCCGGTCGTGTTGAGGCTTGCGGCTTGCTGTCCTTTCGTATTCCTTCCCGAGGTTCCCCTGGGGGCGCAGCCGACCACAATGCATCGGACGGCAAGCCCAGTAAAGGCTATCGCCAATGCCAACCCCTCAAAAAGATCCTCTCCGAAATCGCCCACGATTCGCTCCAAGAATTCCGATTGCCGCAAGGCAAGGAGCAGGACCGGGAAGAGAATAAAGGGCAAATAACTCCGCCATCTGAAAAACCAGTTGCCGGTTTTTTCGAATTGCTCTCGCAAGGTCATTGTCCATGCCTCACAGTTTGGGGCCGCAGACCGGGCCGTTTCAGCCTTCCTGCCTTGTCCACGGTATTTTAACTTATTTGCGGCGGGACAGGGTGTGCGGCGACACACCCTCCGGAAAGATGGAAAATATGGCCCCTTCGGGGTGCAAAGGGGGCTACCGAAGGGAAAGCATGGGGCAAAGCTCTCACAAGCATGCATATCTAAAGTGATTATACAGGATGCGGCGGCGGGCACAAAGGCCGCCGGATACGGAGAGGCGGTGCGGGGAAGACGGGTGGGGGCGCTCTTCCTGTAACTGAGCGTCAAACTCTCGTACCTCACGTGTGAGGTTACTACCAGAAATAAATATATTTCTGCGTTATCAGCAGATGAGAACTTCTCTCAGGTCTGCAACGCCCTAAGCCTTGGCAGTCCATGGACTGGTTCTTGGCGAGCAGAACGTCGCGCTATAATACTTCATGAGCAGTATGACGAAGATCGTGGTGATGCTCACGCTGTTGTTCCCAACCGCTCTGCGTGCGGAATGTGACGCGACCTATTCTAACCCCGTCCTTGTTGAGACGTATGCAATCAAGGGACCGAATTCCGCGCCATATGTCGGTACGCTCGGCATAGGAGATCCGGCAGTTATTTACCACGAGGGCAAATATTATCTGTACCCAACCGGGGACAATCATAGCTATGATGTCTATATATCAAGCGACCTGGTTCACTGGACCAAGGGGCCGAAGGTGTTTCGGAGCGCGGAGCCCGGCCTCTGGGCTCCTGATGTCTTCTTCAGTAAAGATAACGGCCTGTTCTACCTGTATTACACAGTCAATGGCAGGATCGGTGTTGCTTCAGCAGACCGTCCTGACGGGGTGTTCAAGGACAGCGGGACTCTGATTAGCCACGGGATAGATGCCCATATGTTCCGCGACGGCGATGGTTCATACTTCCTGTATTATGCCCGGTACCCGGAGTTCGCGATATTTGTCCAGCCCATGGAATCGCCTATAACGAAAAAAGGGCTACCAGTTCAGGTTATCGCCCCGTCCGAAGCATGGGAAATGAACGATGTGCCGGTGATCGAAGCCCCATGGATGATCAAGCATCATGGCGTCTATTACCTCCTCTATTCCGGAGGCAGCGCTGATTCTGAAGATTATGCCATCGGGTACGCAACAGCAGCACATCCACTAGGCCCATATACTAAATACCGTGGAAATCCGATCATCCATAAAGGCAACGGCATTTTCGGTCCCGGACATGCAAGTGTTATACAAGACCAGGCGGGGAAACTCTGGCTGGTTTATCACCAACAGAAGGATGAAACAAAGGGATGGAACAGGATAATCTGTATCGACCCTATCTGGTTCGACGGGGAGGGCATTCTCCACGGGAAGGCTACCCGGGCAACCCCCCGGCCTGCTCCTCGTTGTTCGGCAGTGCAGAGACAACCGGCCCACCCACATCCTACCACAAAGTAACCGCCGCTTTTCGAAAGACACTCGAAACAGCACGAGTCTTTTTCGTCATTATCCTCCTGTTAGTGGCATTGATTAATTGAGAGGAAGCTTGTAGATTACGATTGAAAATCCTGAGAGCCGCGGTCAGTCTCGTTGCGGATGCTCCGAGGAAATGTTGTGGATACTGTATACGCTACAGCCGCCGTTATAACAGTAATAGGCGGTATCCTTGCCGCCATTGGGGACCCGCCTTCCCCTTCTGCCAGATGAGGGCGATACCTGTACGCTTCATCCGCCCCTCCCTATTTCTTCTTCCATTGGTAGCCACTTAGTACCACCACTGACACGCATGTCCACATAACTGCCAGAAGAACCCACGGCTTTACTGGTGAGCCCCAAGCATGGGCCACGAAAGCAACCTCCGCAGAGAAGATGATCAGCAAAAGACTAAAAATTCCAATAACATCACGAGCCATGTCTATGTTCTTCATCCACCTATCTTTTTCGCTAGTCCGCTGTAGTTACATTTTGGTTACAGTTGACAGGTGAGTTGACCTCTCTCACTTCTCACTATCTTCCTGAAGTCCGCAACGACTACATTTTCTGATTAATGGCAACCACAGGTCCTCCGCGAGCGAGATCGATTCTTCAATAGTTTCAATTCAGACATGCAATTGCTATTCCTACTCCGCTGCTTTTTGTAAAGCACAGTATAGCTAAAGGATATCTGCAAGGGCTTTCCTTGCCTTGCATCGGTTAAGCCAAACACTTTACTTATGATTAACCCGTAAAAACCTGGTGAAATAACCAACTACCTTGGTGAAAGCACCGAATAGAAGAGGAAGGAGGGGTGAGGAAATGCAAGTGACTGGATGAAGCCTTTAACAGATTCGATTCCCTATACCTGCGCCCCCCTTTGAAGCCCGCCCCGGCCCCTGTGTTATACTACCCATTGATTTACTCCTCGAAGAGGGAGGGCACCGATGAGAACGCACGCAAAATACGCGGTTTTTCTGCTGCTTATCCTCTTTATCGGCGCCGTGGCCGCCGCTCCGGCCCGGGCCGACACGCGGTACGTCTCGGACAAGCTCATCATCACCATGCGGGCCGGGCAGGGCAACGACTATCGCATTATCAAGTACCTCCCGACCGCCACCCCCGTGGAGGTGCTGGAGAAGGACGGGGAGTTCCTCAAGGTCCGCACCAAGGACGGCAAGGAAGGCTGGGTGCACGGGCAGTACATCGTGTCGGAGACACCGAAGACCTTCATTATCGACGCCCTGAAGTCGAAGGTCGGGAAGCTCAAGGACACCGTGGAGGGGCTCCAGCAGGAGCGCGACAAGCTGAAGAGCGACCTGCAGGACGCCAGGCGCTCTTACAGGAGCGAGGCCCGGGACCTTTCCAGCCAGATGAGCGAGGCCGCACAGTCGGCCCAGGACACGGCCCACCAGCTCAAGGAGATGACGGAGAAGTACGAGACGCTGGCCGAGCAGTCCAAGAACGTCACCCAGATTGTCCAGGAGCGCGACCTGCTGAAGGCCGAGAACGAGCGGCTGAACACGACGAGCTCCACGCTGCAGGCCGAAAACGAGCGCCTCATGCGAAACGGCATGATAAAGTGGTTCCTGGCCGGCGGCGGCGTCCTGCTGGTAGGCTGGATTATCGGGAAGATCTCCCGGCAGAAGCGCTACTACTGAGAGCCCTCGCCCCGGGGGGCCACTTTCCCTTCTATCTGCTCCAGGGTGTCCCGAAACTGCTCCGAGTCCGGCTCGCGTGCCAGGGCCTCGCGGGCCAGCGTGCGGGCCTCGTCGAGCCGCTCGCCCCGGGTAAAGAAGAGCCATGCCAGGTTGTTATAGGCCCGGGGGTCGTCCGTTTTCTCGATGGCCTCCCGGTAGTTTTTCTCCGCCTTCCCGTACCGCCCCTGAAGAAACAGGACGTTACCCATGTACAGATGGGCGATGGGCAGGTCGCCCTTGGCGGCCTCGTACTGCTTGAGCGCCTGCTCGTACTCGCCGTCCTTCTCATAGGCCACCCCCAGGTTGATGTGCTCCTCGGGGCTCAGGGGGTCGTTGAGGACCACGATGTGGGGCAGGCCGCATCCGGCGAGGGCCAGCATGAGGAGCGCCAGCACGGGAAGGAGCCACGGGCGGTCTTTCCCGCGCCTCAGGGGCGTATGGTGAGCATCCAGTTTCCGGTCTTCCGCCATATCCTCAACAAAGAGTCCGTCTTGATGAACTCGGGCCGGTCCTTTCCCGCCTGCACCACCAGCCCGTCCTTATGATAGCCGGTGACGACCATGAAGTGGTAGACCTTGTAGACCCACGTGCCGTAGTCCACCATGATGATGGGGGGCACGCCCTCGTCCAGGCTCCTTTTGAGGGCCTCGAGGCTCCCCTCGGGGCGGCCCACCCGATAGCCCTTGCGCCGGGCGTAAAGCTCCAGGTCCAGTCCCAGGGTGCCCCGGGCGTTTTTGCTGTAAACGGCGGGGGCCACGTCCTCCGGGGTGATGGCCGGGCCGTCGGGTCCCTGCCAGTAACCGAGGACCATGGCCAGGGCGGCGGGGCCGCACTGGTGGGCTTCCTGGGCATAGACAGGCACACCTTTGAGCACCGTTGCGCCCTCGGGAATGGACGTCCTCTCGCCGCCCCCCAGGGCGCAGCCCCAGAGGAGAAGAGGCAGGACAAGGGAAAAGGCGATTCTTGTTTTCATGGGAACTGACGGGCGGGGCCGCCTCCCCCGCCGGGGGAGGCGGCCCTTTGTCTCAACCCGCGGGCTATCGTATGACGACCTGTCTGTTGTAAAGCTTGAGGAAGAGCACCACCAGAATGGCGATGACCAGAAGGACGACGATGACGCCCAGGGCGTCTCCGCCGGGGTTGAGGTCGTCGAGCTTCTGGGCCAGGGAGTGAAGCTGGGCGTCGGAGAGCTGTCCCAGGCGGGCCTGCGCCTCCTCGGCGCTGTAGCCCAGGTCGGAAAGGCGCTGGGAGACCAGCTTGTTCTCCAGGATGGAGCGGACCGTGGCCATGTCCTGCGCCCGCTCGGCCTTGCTCAGTTTGATGACCTCCGACGGGCTCAGCGCCCCCTCCACCCGGGGCACGACGGCCAAAAGGAGCATGGAGGCAATCATATACCATGAGACCCATTTTCTGAACATGCTTTTCCTCCTTTTCCGGCTGAAAAATTGGTATCCATATTATATTGAATCGCCGGGAATTGTAAAGCGGCGGGCTCACACCCTGGCCTTCCGCGAGGGGAAGGTGTTACCATGCAGGGAAAATCGGGGCACTGAGGAGGGGGAGATGAGGAAGAGGACGAAGATAGCCATTGCCTTTGTCGTGGTCCTGGCCATCGCCGGGGCGGCCGTCTACGTAACCCTGTCCAACGTCGACGCCATCGTGAAGCTGGCCATCGAGCGCTACGGCTCGCGGGCCACGGGCACGGCGGTGCGCGTGGAATCGGTGCACGTCGAGCTGAAAAAGGGGGAGGCGACGCTGAGCGGCTTCACCGTGGGAAACCCCGAGGGGTTCTCCGGGAACAGCGCCTTTCGGGCGGGGAGCATCACCGTGGGCGTGGTGCCCAAGTCGGTCACCACCGGCACCATTGTCCTGAACCGGGTGCACGTCACCGCGCCCCGCGTCATCTATGAGATTAACGAGGCGGGCCGGGCCAACATAGACGTCATCCGCAAGCACCTGGAGAACCAGGCCGGGGAGGAGGCCCCGGCCGAGAGGGGCGGGGGAAAGAACATCCTTATCCGGGAGCTGGTGGCGGAGAAGGGGCGGGTGGACCTCAGGGTTGCGGCCCGGCCGGGCAAGACGTACAGGGCCGAGCTCCCCTCGGTTCGCCTGACCGACGTGGGCGGGGAGGGCGGGGCCTCCCCCACGCAGATAGCCGTGCAGGTGCTCCGGCCCCTGGCAGCCCGCGCCGCCCAAGCCGCCATCCGGGCGGGGGCCGGGACATACCTGGGGAAGTCCGCTGAGGACGTCAAGAAAATGCTCCAGGAGCGGGCCGGAAAGGAGCTCGGAGAAGGGGCGTCCGAGGGAACCGGAGAGGCATTGAAGGACCTGCTCCGGCGTTAGAGAGAGTCTGGTGGGTTTGACACGGGCGGGCACGGTGCTTATAATGTCCGGCGTCGGCAACCTGGTGCCGATGCTTTTCATGAAGAAGAACTGCTGGGAAGAGATGAAATGCGGGCGGGAGCCCGGCGGCGCGCGAAACGGAGGGCAAAGGGTCTGCCCCGCCGCGGTGGATGCCCGGTATGACGGCGTGCACGGCGGATGCAACGCGGGCCGGGCCTGCTGGGCAGTGGCCGGAACCCTCTGCCAGGGAGAGGTGCAGGGCACCTTCGCCCAGAAGCTCCACGCCTGCCAGGAATGCGCCTTCTACCGCCGGGTGGTGGCCGAGGAGGGCGTAAACTTCGTCTTTACCGCCAGGCTCCATATGCTGGCGGGGGAGAAGGGACAGAAGAAGGCCTGAGCGGAACCTTCCCGCCGGAGGCGCCCGTCTTGCGCGGCGGCTAGGGATATCCTCCTTTTTCCACGAAGGTTCGTATCCTCAGGACGTGCGACCTGGTGTCCAGAAGCAGCCTCTGCAACCGGGAGATTATCTCCGAGTCGGTTTTCCCGGTCATCACCTCCAGGAGGTAGCCCTCCTCGATGGTCTCTTCGAGGGCCAGGCCCATCTGTTGCGCCCTTTCCGGCGAAACTCTGCCAACTGCGATTTCTTTCCTGAACGCCTCGATGAGCTGGAGGGTGCTCTTCATGTGGGGAAGGGATGCGGGGACCATGCCCTGGGGAAGCTGTCCCCCCTGGATGTACCTTTTCCCCACGATCAGGATGGTGGCGTGGTTTTCCTCCTGGCGGGCCAAGTCAGCCCAGAAGCCCTCCGCCTCGGCGAACATCCGGCTGAAGGCGTGGTATATGCCGGCGATGCCCAGCTCGATGGAAATCCACGTTTCCAGGCGTTCCGGCAGATCGCTGTCCATGCGCCACCCCTTGTCCGCTGTTCCCATTGTCATACTTTATCATTAAAAAACTATCCAAGCTAGATTTATTTGGCGGGAGGATAAGAAGTGGCAGGCATGCCGAGAGGACGCCGTTCATCATCAGTGTAAAATCCGCCGATACTTTCTGTCGATGGTTTTTACAGGATTACTTTTCTTCCGAATAAAACCTCTTTAAAATCAAGGCGCTTGGAACCTTGCGCATGAAACTTGCTTCTATATTAGCAGCTGAATCGGTGGTGATTTATTGTTCGGCATCCAAAACCAACCGTAAGGCTGGGGCGGGAGGCGGCGGGTGCTCTAGCTTGGCCGGACTGCCGGAGGATGGCCCCCGGCAGGCCTTGCCCTTTTTCATGGAGCTGGGAAATTCAGGCGGTGAAGGGGGAATACCATGAAAGAACGACTCAAGGCTCTCATCATGTTACTCATGCTGGTCGCCTTTTCTACACTGGCCGCGTGCGGAAGCGGGGACTATGCTTCGGGCACGAACAATTCGGATACCGTGGGTGCCGCAGGCCAACATGCCGCAGACCAGGACAACGGCCAGGGCGGACAATGAGATGAGCGCCGGAGGCGCTGGCGCAATCGGCGGGCCTGCCCGGGCATAATCCTGAGGCATGCTTAAACCGCAGGATGAGTTTCTCTTTTTGCAAGGCAAGGAAACGAGACGAATGCGCCCGAGGGGCCATACCTTATGCATTCAGGTTCTCGTTTTCGTTGAGGGGCAACGCGATTGTCCCGGTCGTTGTTTATCCATTATTGATTGAATAAGGGGCGGGGTTTTTTATCCGCCCAAGACAATGGAGCAAGCTTCCGGCTCCCTTACCCTCTTCCATCATTACTCCAGAAGTCGATAACCAAAACGGTTTTGATGCAGTCGAAGGATTCCGCTCGGCGGCTTTGCGCTTTTTCGCGTGACCGCAAAGGCTTGGCGCGCGGGGAAGCCCCGGTAAATCAAGAGAAAAAGCGGGTGCGGGGCGGTGGTATCCCAGCACCGGCTCCTTGCAAAGGGAGGCCGGAAATCACTATACTAATCACCTTACACCCGTAATCCCGGAAAGGAGACTCCTCCATGGACGTCATTTTAAAGGAGAACGTGGAGAACCTGGGCAGAATGGGCGAGGTGGTGAAGGTGAGGCCCGGCTATGCCCGCAACTACCTCATCCCCAAGGGCTTCGCCCTGGAGGCCTCGAAGAAGAACGTCAAGGCCCTGGAGCACGAGAAGCGCATCATCCAGGAGCGCGCGAGAAAGCTGCTCCTGGAGGCCGAGGACCTGGCGGCAAGGGTGTCGGAGGTCACGCTCAGGTTTCAGGCAAAGGCCGGCGAGGAGGAGAAGCTCTTCGGCTCCGTCACGGCCAAGGACGTGGCCCAGGCCCTTGAGGAGAAGGGCTACGCCGTGGACCGCCGCAAGGTGCAGCTCGAGGAGCCCATCAAGAAACTGGGCACCTACCAGGTGCCCGTGAAGGTCGCCCCCGACGTGACGGCCACGGTGACCGTCGAGGTGGTCGCCGAGTCCGAGAGCCAGTGAGCTCCGGCCCCCCGTTTGACCGTCTCCCGCCCCAGAACCTGGAGGCGGAGCAGTCCGTGCTGGGGGCCATTCTGCTTGAAAACGGCGCGCTCCTGAAGTGCCTGGAAATCCTCAGGGAAGAGGACTTCTACCGGGAGAGCCACCGCAGGATTTTCGGGGCCATACTGGAGCTCTTCGACAGGGGGGAGGCCATCGACCTGGTGACCCTGTCGGACCTCCTCCTGAGGAAGAAAGAGCTCGAGGGCGTGGGCGGGGCCACCTACCTGGCCGAGATAGCCTCGGCCATCCCCACCGCGGCGAACATCCGCTATCACTCCAAGATCGTCCGGGAAAAGGCGCTTCTGCGCTCGCTCCTGCGCTCCAGCACCGACATCGCAAGCCGCATATACGAGGAGGCGGGGGATGCCGAGGAGCTTCTGGACTTCGCCGAGAAGAGCGTCTTCGACATCTCGGAGAACCGCAACCGGGGCAGCTTCGCCGTCCTCAGGGACGCCGTGAAGGACAGCTTCACCATGATAGAGGAGCTGTACGCCCGCAAGGAGGCCATCACCGGGGTGCCCTCGGGCTTTCTGGACCTGGACGAGAAGACCACGGGGTTTCAGAGGGGGGACCTCATCGTCGTGGGGGGACGGCCCTCCATGGGAAAGACCGCCCTCAGCCTGAACCTGGCACAGCACGTGGCCGTGGACCTCAAGGAGCCGGTGGCCATCTTCTCTCTGGAGATGTCCACCCGGCAGCTCGTCCTCCGGATGCTCTGCTCCGAGGGCAAGGTGGACAGCAACAGGGTGCGCAAGGGGCACATCGAGAAGGCCGAATGGCGCAAGCTCACCGCCGCGGCGGGCCGCCTGACCGAGGCCCCCATCTTCATAGACGACAGCTCCGCCATCAACGTCCTGGAGATGCGGGCCAAGGCCCGGAGGCTGAAGATGGAGCACGGGCTGAGCCTGGTGGTGGTGGACTACCTGCAGCTCATGCGGGGCCGGGCGAGCTTCGAGCGGCGGGAGCAGGAGATAAGCGACATCTCACGCTCGCTGAAGGCCCTGGCCAAGGAGCTGGACGTCCCCGTGGTGGCCCTGAGCCAGCTGAACCGGGGCGTGGAGCTCCGGGTGGACAAGCACCCGACCCTGGCGGACCTGAGGGAGTCGGGCGCCATCGAGCAGGACGCCGACGTGATTCTGTTCCTGTACCGCGAGGAGGTCTACGACCACAACAACCGGGAGAAGCAAGGAAAGGCCGAGGTCATCATCGCCAAGCAGCGCAACGGCCCCACCGGCACCGTGCACCTCCATTACCTGGACTACTGCACCCGGTTCGAGAGCGCGGCCCACGGCTACTACCCGGACGAGGAGCCCGTGGAGGTCTCCGAGCCCTTCTAAGGGCACCAGTGGGCGCCAGCGCCTTTTTTGTTGAGGCCGGCGCCTCTTCGGCTAGAGACCTTTTTCTCTGATATAGAGCGATTATCTCTTTTTCCGGCCGCCAAGCGTCCTTTCTTCCGCTAACACAGCTTCTTTCCAGTATTTTTAAGAGCGGACGCCCTGAAAAGGGCATTGTTGCCCTGTGCGAAAACGCACAGTAGTCTTTACACCCACTTGGCGTTCATGAAATAATGGAGCATGAGACGGGTGCCGGCGGTTGCAGGGCAATTCTATGAGCGCGACAGGGAGAGGCTTCGGAAGCAGGTGGCCTCCCTCGTTGAGGCCGACGCGCCCCGGGAGGCGGTCAAGGGCCTCCTGGCCCCGCACGCCGGGCTCATGTACTCCGGAGCGGTGGCCGGGTCGGTCTACAGCCGCATCAAGTTCCCCCGGAGCTTCGTTCTCCTGGGCCCCAACCACACGGGGATGGGCCTTCCGGTGGCCATGATGGACGAGGGGGAGTGGGAGGTACCCACCGGCCTTCTGGCCGTCAACACCGCCCTGGCCCGGTCCATCTCCCGGGAGGTCCCCCTGGTGCGTCCCGACAGCGAGGCCCATGCCTTTGAACATTCCCTGGAGGTGCAGCTCCCCTTCGTGGCGCACTTCGCCCCGGAAGCCAGTATCGTCCCCATCGCCATCATGGTTGCCGGCCTGGCCGAGCTTTTGCAGATGGGGGAGGGCATTGCGCGGGCCATAGCGGGGGCGGGGTATCCGGTGACCGTGGCGGCCAGCTCGGACATGAGCCATTTTCTCCCGGAGGACGTGGCCCGCGCCCGGGACCGCCTGGCCATCGAGCGTATCCTGGAGCTGGACGCCGAGGGCCTCTACGAGGTGGTCCGGCGGGAGAACATCTCCATGTGCGGCTACATGCCGACGGTGGTCATGCTGGCGGCCTCCCGGGCCCTGGGGGCCACCGGGGCGGAGCTGGTCCGCTATGCCACCAGCGCCGAGGTCACGGGGGACTACGCAAGCGTGGTGGGATACGCGGGGGTTCTGGTCAAGTAGAGCCTGTCTCAAAATTGATTTCGAAGCGAAAATGGCGGCAGACAAGGAGGGAAGGGGAAATCGCCCGGAGGCGCAGCAGCGCTGCGTTGAGGACGATTTTTCCTTCAAGACGCCGTATGCCGTCATTTGGGCCTCTTTCGGCCAGGGGTCCCCGAAAAGTCACAAGACTTTTCGGGGCTGAGCCGGAAGCGATTTTGAGATAGGTTCTAGAGCGCCGGGTGATTGTCCCGACTCCCCTCCGGTACAATAACCGGATGGACCCCACGGCCATCATCGCGAAATACTACCGCTCCTCGCCCCGGGCCCGCCGCCTCCTGGTTGACCATTCGGAGGCCGTCGCGGCCAAGGCCCTCGCCGTGGCCCGGCACGTGGCGCATCTGGGGCCCGACCTGGACTTCCTCCGTGAGGCCGCTCTCCTTCATGACGTGGGCATCCTCTGGACCCGGGCCCCGCTGCTGGGCTGCCGCGGGGAGCGGCCCTACGTCGTGCACGGTGTTCTGGGCAGGGAGCTCCTAGAGCGGGAGGGCCTTCCCCGCCATGCCCTCGTAGCAGAGAGGCACGTGGGCGTGGGGCTCTCGGCGGAGGACGTACGGAGGAGCGGGTTGCCCCTTCCTGAGAGGGACATGCTCCCGGTGAGCCTCGAGGAGAAAATCGTCTGTTTTGCCGACAAGTTCTTTTCCAAGGACGGCGGGTCCGCCAGGGAGAAGCCCCTGGAGGTGGTACGGGCCTCCATAGCCCGCTACGGGGGTGAGAAGCTGGCCGTCTTCGACCGGTGGCTGTGCTTCTTCGGCTACGGAGAGGGGGAGTGCGCGGCGGACTGTTGACCCTGCTTGTGGAGGAACCGCACCAGGGCTTTTATCTTTGCCCTCGGGAGGTACCCGAAGCTGGGCATGCCGCTTGTGGAGTTATGGATGCGGGCGTCCTCGATTTGCTGCCTTATCCACGTGTCCGAGCGCCTCTTGGTGACGCCGTTGAGCGAGACGGGGCCTTCCCCCACGCCGTGGATATGGTGGCACCGCACGCAGCCCTGCTTCTTGAAGACGGCCTCTCCGTCGGGTAGGGGACGCAGGAGGAAATAGGCGGCCAGGCCGGCTCCGGCCAGGACGGCCAGGACGAGGATGGCCCTGGCCGCGGTCACGGGGAGGCTTTCTTTTTCAGGGCCCGCTCCACGGTGCGGATGGCGCAGAACTCCCCGCACATGCTGCAGACCTCGCTCAGGGCGGGCGGAACCTGCTCGCGCCACCGCCTCACCCTCTCGGGGTCGAAGCTCAGGGCTATCTGTTCCTCCCAGTCCAGGGCCTTCCGGGCCCGGGCCATCCGCCTGTCCTTCTGGAGGGCCGAGGGGACGCCCTTGGCCAGGTCGGCGGCGTGGGCGGCTATCTTGGAGGCGATGACCCCCTCGCGCACGTCCTCGACGCCGGGCAGGCGCACGTGCTCGGCGGGGGTGACGTAGCAGAGGAAGTCCGCCCCTGCGGCGGCCGCCAGGGCGCCGCCGATGGCGGCGGCGATGTGGTCGTACCCCATGGCCACGTCCGTCACCAGGGGGCCGAGCACATAGAAAGGTGCGCCCCCGCAGAGTTCCTTCTGGAGCTTCATGTTCAGCTCCACCTGGTGCAGGGGCACGTGGCCCGGCCCCTCTATGATGACCTGCACCCCCGCCCCGAGGGCCCTGTCCCTGAGCTCCCCCAGGGTGAGCAGTTCCTCCACCTGGGCGCGGTCGGTGGCGTCTGCCAGGCATCCCGGCCTCAGCCCGTCGCCCAGGCTGAGGGTCATGTCGAAGCGGCGGGCTATCTCGAGGAGGCGGTCGTACTCCGCGTACAGGGGGTTTTCGCGCTCGTTATAGACCATCCACTCAAGCAGGAAGGCCCCTCCCCGGCTCACGATGTCCAGGACGCGGCCCTGTTCCTTGAGCCGCTCCACGGCATGAAGCGTCAGGCCCGCGTGCACGGTGATGAAGTCCACGCCCATCTCCCCGTGTTCCTCTATGACCCGGAAGAGGTCATCCGCCGTCAGGGCCGCTATCTTTCCCTTGTGCTCCACCACGCGGAGAACGGCCTCGTAGATGGGCACGGTTCCCACCGGCACGGGGCATTCCCGGAGGATGTGCTCCCGCATCTCCCTGAGGGGCCCGCCGGTGGAAAGCTCCATCACGGCGTCGGCCCCGTGCTTGAGGGCCACCCGGAGCTTCTCCTTTTCCTCCTCGATGGAAATCCTGTCCCGGGAGGTGCCCATGTTGGCGTTGACCTTGGTGCGGAGGCCCCTGCCGATGGCAAGGGGGGCGATGGGCCTCGCGGCGTTTCGGGGGATGACCGAGAATCCCCCGGCGAGGTCCCGGGCGAGCGCTTCCGGAGAAACTCCTTCGGAGACGGCCGCGGCCCGGACCTCGTCGGTGAGGTCTCCCCTCGCTGCCAGTTCGATGCGCGTCATTTCAACAGCCGGAAGAACTTCAGTGTGGCGCCCTTGATGTCCTTTGCTCCCAGGATGCCCGAGATGAGGGCCACGCCGTGCGCGCCCGCATCCAGGACCTCCTTGAGGTTCTCGGGGCCGATGCCCCCGATGGCAAAGACGGGGACGGAGACGTCCTCGACGACCTCCTTCAGCGTCCCGAGCCCCAGGGGCTCTCCGTACTTCGCCTTGGAGGGCGTGTGGAAGACGGGCCCCAGGGTGATGAAGTCGGCCCCGTCGGCCTCCGCCTTGCGGGCCTCGGCGAGGCTGTGGGCGGAGACTCCTATGATGAGCCGGCCGGCGAACCGGCGCACGGCGTAAGGCGGAATGCTCCTTTGCCCCAGGTGCACGCCGTCGGCGTCCACGGCCACGGCGATGTCCACGCGGTCGTTGATGAACAGGCGGGCGTCGTGCTTCAGGGTCAGCTCCCGCATCTCGTAGGCCAGCCGGAGGAGCTCCCGGGTGCCCATGGTCTTCTCCCTCAGCTGCACGGCCCGCACCCCGCCCTTCAGGGCGTCCTCGACGGCCCTCAGCATGTCCCTGTCCCCGAGGACCGCGCGGTCGGTTACCAGGTACAGGTTGAAATCAAGCTCCAGCGGCTGATAATGCATGGTTCTCTTTTCTTTTTCCCTCTTCGTCTCGGTCGCAATCATAACATCCCCTCTAACGGACTGCTTGCGGTGGCGTACAGTTTTTTTGGAATCCTCCCCGCTCGATACGCGAGTCTCCCCGCCATGACGGCGTGCTTCATGGCCTCGGCCATGGCTATGGGGTCCTTTGCCCCTGCGATGCCGGAATTGATGAGCACGGCGTCGCACCCCAGCTCCATGGCCTGCGCTGCATCGGAGGCCGTCCCCACGCCCGCATCCACGATGAGAGGGGCGTCCACGGTCTCCAGAATTATCTTTATGTTGTACGGGTTTCTTATCCCCAGTCCCGACCCGATGGGCGCTCCCAGGGGCATGACCGCCGCGGCCCCGGCATCCATGAGCCTCCGTGCCGTGATGGGGTCGTCCGAGGAGTAGGGCAGCACGATAAACCCCTCCTTGGCCAGCTCCTCGGTGGCCTTGAGAAGGCCGCAGACGTCGGGGAAAAGGGTCTTTTCGTCCCCGATGACCTCGAGCTTGACCAGGTCCGAGACCCCGGCCTCGCGGCCCAGGCGCGCGTACCGGAGGGCGTCCTCGACGGTGTAGCAGCCGGCCGTGTTGGGCAGTATCTTGTACTTCTTCGGGTCGACGTAGTCCAGGAGGTTCGCCGACTTTCTGTCGGTGATGTTCACCCTGCGCACCGAGACGGTCACCACGTCGGTGCCCGAGGCCTCCAGGGCCCGGGCCGTCTCCTCGAAGTCGCGGTACTTGCCCGTCCCCACCCAGAGGCGCGAGGCGAACTCGATGCCCCGGATGACCAGCTTGTCTCCCACCCGGGCCCTATCCTCCGCCGACGAAATTGACGAGCTCAACGCTGTCTCCCTCTTTGAGGCCGCACGCCCGTACGTAACCTAGACACGGTTTCTTCCCACCCAAAGTACCCTTTCCTACGCCGGCATGACCCGTATCAGGTTCAGGGGTCTCTCCTAACTGGAGACTCTCAGGCATTTCGGTGCCTCCCCCAGGGCAATTCAAATTATAATTCATAAAGTGAAAATGTGTCAATGATAAAGTTTTCTTATGGAACCTAAGGTCTTGATTAAGCAGAAAATATGGCCGAAAATATTTCCGGCTGCCCCCTCTTGAGGAACCCGGCACGGCGGCTTGTGACAATTTACGTCACTCGGGGGGGCCGCTTTTGCGCCCCCTCAGTCGAAGAAGAAAAGGACGATTTCCAGCGCGATGAGCAGGACGATGACCACCTCCAGGGCCTCCGTCCGGCGGTTGGCAATCTCGCGGTAAAGCATGTCATAGACGCGGGAGGCCAGGGCTATCTTGCGCCGTATGTCGTCCTCCCACTGCCCCACCTTGAAGAGGCTCACCGCCGCCGCGTAGATGCGGGCGTAGTAGACGTCCTCGGTCACCTTCAGGGAGTTGTCCACCTTCTCGGTAATCTCGGTAAGCTCGGCGATGATGCGGGTCACCCGGGCCGCCAGCTCCTCGTAGCGCTTGATGCCCCAGAAGGGGATGCGCACGCCGGGGCTGATGCTGGCGTAGATGGCGTCGAGCTCCTTGTTCAGTATCTGGTCGTAGACCCTGAGCTCAAGGAGCTGGGCGTGGGCGAACTCCAGAAGGTCGGGGATGTCCATGCTGGCCGAGGGCTCCAGAAGAAGGGCGTTGTCCCAGTTGATGAGGACCAGGTCCCGGTCGGAGTACGAGTACCGTGAGGCGAGAAGCTCCTCGATTCGCGCCCTTCCCGGAGGCAGCTCCCCCTCCTCGGCGAGCATCAGCTCCCCCAGGTCGATGCCCGCCAGAAGCTCCTCCGCCGTGAGGGCGGGCTCCAGGGCCCGCAGGTGGTAGACGGTGTAGTCCTCCTCCAGGGGGCTTATCTTCACGGCCTCCATGGCGTCCTTCAGGTCCTCCACCAGGCGGCGCAGCTCCGTGCGGAAATACTCCTCCAGGGGCTGCTTGTGCCTGAGGTGCAGGGCCAGGGAGGCGTACTCCCCCATGCTCATCCCCCGGGCCGGGAAGTCCAGGATGACGCTCACCACGCCGTAGTCGTAGAACTTGGCGTACGCGTGGGCCTCCATGGTTCGCCCGTCCAGGGTGGCCGTGAGGTTGGAAAGCCGGATGGACACGGGAGGGTTGGCGAACTCGAAGGCCTTGCTGAAGAGCTTCCGCTCGATGCTCAGGCGGCGGGATTCCCGGAGCTTCTCGTCAAGCCCCTTGAGGTCTATCTCCCAGGCCACGTCGAAGAGCCTGTAAAAGAGGATGCCGCCCGAGACGATGGTCAGCTCCCGCGCCATAAGACATCCTACCACACAAAAATGTAATGGTTAATGCCGCTTACGCCGGAAAAGAGAAGCGGCAAGGGGCGCCTTAAAGCGCCAGCGCTGTCCCGATTCAACTGAAATACCTGCCGCCGTTTACGTTTATGGTCTGCCCCGTGATATAGCCGTTACAGGCAAGCATTACGGCAACCGCTGCTATTTCCTCCGCCGCGCCGAAACGGCCCACCGGAACGGTGTCCGGGGTGAGGTGCCTGAGCGCCGCGACCATCTCCGTGCTTACGGGGCCGGGCGCTATGGCATTGACGGTGACCCCCTCCTTTGCGAAATGCGAGGCGTAGTAATGCGCAAGCCCTATGACGCCGGCTTTCGAGGCGGCGTAATGAGGGCCGACCACCCCGCCTATCTGGGCTGCGACCGATGATATGTTTATTATGCGTCCCCACCCGCGGGCCCGCATCCCCGGCAGAACCGCCCTGGTTACCAGGAAGGCGGACGTGAGGTTTACGGCAAGCACTTCGTCCCAGTCGGATTCGGCGATGTCATCGATGGGCTGGCGGCCTGCCGTTCCGGCATTGTTTACGAGGACGTCGGCCGGGCCAAGCTCCTTTTGCACCGTTTCGACCATCCGGGAAACGTCGGCTGAAATGGAAACATCGGCCTGGACAGCCGCCGCGCGGCTCCCGAGTTTCCTTATTTCTTCACAGGTCTTGAGAGCCTCCTGTTCCCTCGCCCTGTAATTCACGGCAACACCGGCTCCTTCCCCGGCCAGCGCAAGCGCCACCGCACGCCCTATGCCGCGGCTTGCGCCGGTTACAAGCGCGGTCTTTCCCGTCAGCCTGTTCATGTCGGACCTCCTGTTTCTTTCATCTTGATTGCGGCATCGGCATGTGAACCACGTCGTGCTTTCCGCATTATATCTCCGAATCCAAACGCCGACAAACAGGCATTGCCGCGAAGGCCGGGACCGCGGGCGAAAAAACCGGGTGCCGGGTCAAGCCCTGAATGACAGACAATTCATCGCCACACTGAACGCAAAGCAAGGACGCAGGCATGACGGTCGAAGGTCAGGGAGACAAAGGCGGGACGTTCGGTGGGGTTCGAGAAGGGACGGCGAGAGAACCGGAGCTGGCCAGGCGCAACGCCGCCTCCGCCTGATACCCGGAAGAGCCGCCCTCAGCCCGTCGAGCCTTCCTTTCCCCAGTCCCGGAGGAAATCCTCGTAGCCCAGGTAGAAGGCCGACTGGAAAGCGCTGTCCAGGTCCTCTCCCCTGCCCAGGGCCAGGATGAGCTCCTTGACCTTCCAGAGCCCGTAGGCATCGGCCAGATGGGCCACGGCCGAGTAGCTTTCGCTGTAAGCCAGCATCATGGTCCTCTGGTTTCCCACGGGGAAGCTGTCCGTGAGCGAGCGGAGCGGCAGCACCTGTCCGGTCTTTGCGAGGCCCCGGGGCACCAGGTACTCGGCCAGCCCCTCATTGAGCCAGTGGGGCAGGCGGCCGGGAGCCATGTCGTAGAGCATGGCGTGGACGTACTCGTGGTACAGGACCTGGCGGAGCTTGCCGGGGGCCTCCTGCTCGACGCCCTTTACGGGGAGGCGGATCTTCCCGTCGAAGGCCCCCGCCGTCCAGGCCGGAAGCAGGGTGACGTCGAAGAAGTTCTTCTCGGTGTAAAGCACCACCGTGACCGTGCGGGAAGGGAAATAGTCCATCTTCTGGCCCAGGTCCCTGTAGGCGTCCTCCAGGATGTCCAGGACGGTGCGGCTTATCGCGCCGTGCTTGTAGCCGTCGAAGACCACCTTGAAATGAAGCGACTGCTCCGCCACGTGGGAGGAGCCCCGGGCGCGGAGCTCACGCTTGAGCTTCTCCTTGAGGTCCGCCAGCTCCCGGTCCGGCTGGAGGGCCAGGGCCTCCTCGGTCCGCTTGAGGCTCCGGGAGAGCTCCTCCTGCCTGTAATGGGCGAAGGCCAGGAACTTCAACGAGAGGAACTCGTTTACCCCTTCCTCGAGCGACTGCTCCAGGTACTCGATGGCCAGCGGATATTCCCCCATCTTGTAGTAGACCAGGCCCACCCCCGCCAGGGCTCGCCTGTCCCCCGGCAGAAGGCCCTTCATCAGGCTGAGCGCCTCCTCGTAATCCCCCGCCTCGAGCTTCTCCTGGGCCTCCCGGATGACCGGGGAGAGGCTTTCGGGCTCCACCCGCATGCCGGGCTGCTCCTTGGGGAGGGCGGGCGCCGAAGCCCGGGCGAGGGTGGCCTCCGCGGAAGGCTCCCCGGCGGCAGGCGCGGGGCGCACAGGGGAGGCGGACGCCGTTACTTCCGCCTCTTCCGTGGCCGGTGCGCGGTCCCACCATCCCTGAAGGTACAGGTAGCCCGCGACCATGACGAGGACCCAGAAAACGCTATACAGGAAGGCCCGGAGGATGTTACCGCTCCTTCTCGTCCTCTTCCCGCTGTTTTTCGGGCGGAGGGGTTTTCTTCCTGAGCGAGACGTCCTCGGTGAAGTCCGCGCAGCGGGCATCCTTTCCCGAAAGGGAGAATTTCTTCTGGCATCCCGCCCGCCAGGCGCAGATGACGCATATATTGGTCTTTTCCGTCACGTCTTCCTCCTCAGCCGCCAGGAGAGCACTTTCTCCAGGTTGGCGACGATGCTGTCCTTGGCATTTATTATAAAAATATCCTCCCCGGCGCGAAAGAGCTCTTTCTCCATGCGCAGGACGGGCGGGGGCTCACCCGGGGAGCGCCGGGCCAGCTCCTCTTCGAACATGGAGACGATTTTGTCCTTCATCCTCAGCTCGGTGTCCATGAAGAACACCGAGAGCAGGGGCGCCAGGTCCTCCACCCTGTCAAGGAAGGCCGCCACCTCGGCGTCCTGCACCTGCTTGGGCGGGGAGGACTTCACCTCCATGTAAAGGAGCGAGCAGTCCACCCGGGCCAGAAGGTCGTAGTCCCCGCCCACCTGTTTACCCTTGAACTTCACGCCCCAGAAGGCCTGGGTGAGGAACTCGCGCTTCATCACCTCGGCCATGAACCATTCCAGCGTGTCGCCGAAGCTGCTGACCTCGCGGAGAAGCCGGAAACCGTGCCTGCCCTCCCTGCGGGCAAGCCCCATATCGAGGAGGGCGTCTATGTACTCGCCGGTCACCCGGGCGTTTGCGTACCGGGTGACGTCCCGGCGGCCGAAGGCCCCCTGGCGCTTGATGACCTCCCTCAGGAAGAGCCTGAAGGAGTATTTCTTCATGAGGTCGTAAAACTCCCCGGTGTGTTCGGGGGCGGGTATGAGAAGGTCGCCGCCGGGCTGCATGGAATGCACCCGGAAGCCCCGCACCCTGAGCTGGGAGAGGAGGTCCCGGGAGGGCGCCGCCCTCAGTTCCTCCACTTCTCTTCTCAGTGCTTCACGCTCGCTCCGCGGCATACCCCATCATAACAGAGGAGACTTTTTCCCGTGGCCGGTTGCACCCTGGCGGGGCCGGCCCCTTATGCCTTATAATATTGTTTCCGCCCATGAACAAGAAACTGAGCACCATAAAAAAAGAGAGGAAGAGGAAGAAGACCACCCTCAAGGACTGCAGCGACTGCCCCGCCCTGTGCTGCCACGACCTCTCCATCACCATCCTCAAGCCCCGGACCCGCAAGGAGATAGACGACCTCATGTGGCACCTGAACTACGACACCGTGGGCGTGTACATCCGCAACCGGCGCTGGCACCTCATCGTCAAGGGCGTGTGCCAGTACCTGGGGAAGGACAACCTCTGCACCATCTACGACGACCGCTTCGATACCTGCAGGAAGCACCTCCCTCCCTACTGCGAGCGGTACGACGACTGGTACGACGTCATGTTCAGGACACCCTTCGAGCTCAGGGACTACCTGAGGGAAGAGAAAGACAGGTGGCGCGCGAAGGGCAAGGCCGGCGCCTCCGGAAAGAAAGCCCGCTCGCGCCGCAAGGCGTAGCCCACTCGGGCGAAGCCCCCCTTCATGTGAAAGAACCTCTCAACGAGCCCTGAGCGGCGAGGACGGCACTTCCATGTCTTTGTCCTGTTTACAGGAAGCCGCGCTTTCCGGTACCATGCCCGCATGCGGGCGCTCATCCAGCGGGTCTCGGAGGCATCGGTACGGGTGGGGGAGGAGCGGGTTGCCTCCCGACGGCCCGGAGGACGCGGACTGGCTGGTCCGGAAGGTCGCAAACCTCCGCATCTTCGAGGACGCCGGGGGGAAGATGAACCTCTCGGTCAGGGACGTTGGGGGCGAAGTGCTGGCGGTAAGCCAGTTCACCCTTGCGGCGGACCTCCGGCGGGGGAACCGCCCCTCGTTCACCGCCGCGGAGGAGCCCGCCCGGGCGGAGGCGATGTTCCGGGAGTTCGTGGAGGCCCTGGGCAGAGAGGGCGTCCGGGTGTGCCGGGGACGGTTTGCCGCTCACATGCACGTGGCCCTCACCAACGACGGCCCGGTCACCGTCCTTCTGGACAGCGCGGAGAAGAGGTAGCCGTCCCGGAGCCCGGCCCGCGAAGCTCTCCGCCTCGGCGTTACGGTGGACGCCAAGAGAAGAGGCCGCCGGAGGGGTGCGGGGAAGCCCTCAGCCGCGCAGGTGCCCGCCGGTTTCCCTGAGGAGGTGCTCCACCAGGCTTTTGTGCAGGCTGTCGACTTCCTCGTCCGTGAGGGTGCGCTCCTTCGAGCGGTACCGTATGCCCAGCCCCAGCGACTTCATCCCCTCCGGCACGCCCTTTCCCCTGTAGACGTCAAAGACGCCGACGTCCTCGATGAACTCCGAGGGGAAGGCCCGGATGACGGCAACCACGTCGGCCGCCTGCACCTCTTCGCCCAGAAGCACGGCCACGTCCCGCTCGATGGGGGGAAACTTGGGCAGGGGCTCATAGGTCACGCGCTCCGGCAGCAGCGTCAACAGCCTGTCGAGGTTCAGGTCGAAGACGTAGACGGGCGCCCGGGGCTTGACGTCGAGCTTCTCCAGGACCTGGGGGGACACCTCCCCCACGAAGCCCATCCTCCTGCCGCCGACGGCAAGGTCGGCCGACTTCCCCGGGTGAAGGAAGGGCTCCCCCGAGGGCAGGAAAGCGTAGCCCGTGACCCTCATGCGGTCGAAGACGGACTGCACCGTGCCCTTGACCACGAAGAACTCCTCCGCCGTCTCCGGATAAAGGGAGGGCGTCCGTTCCACGTAGGAAAGGCCCCCGGCATGCAGGTGCTCCGCCGGAAGCTCCTCGAAGGTCCGCGTGAAGACCCTGGCTGCCTCAAAGACGCGCATCTCGGCGGCCCCCCGGGCGTGGTTCAGGACGAAGTTCTCAAGCAGCGAGGGCAGGAGCATGGTTCGCATGGCGCTGTCCTCCCTGGTGAGCGGGTTTCTCAGCTCCACGGTCTTCCGCCGCCTGTCCCCGGCCGGGAGGCTCAGGATGTCCAGGTACGCCGGGTCCATGAAGCTGAAGTTTACGGCCTCGTGGTAGCCCTCCTTCCGGAGCACTTCCTTGACCGTGAAGGCCACCCTGCGTCCGGGCGAGGCGACGCGGGCCGTGACCTCGGCTTTGGGGAGTTCGGTGGCGATGTTCTCATAGCCGTGCACGCGGGCCACTTCCTCGATGATGTCGGCGTCGGAGGCCAGGTCGTGGCGATGCGGCGGGGTCAGGACCCTGAGGGCGCCCGCTTCGGCGGTGACTTTCATGGAGAGGCTCTCCAGGATGCGGGTCATCTCTTCCCGCCCTATCTCGGTGCCCAGCACCCTGCCCGCCTTCTCCGGCGAAAAGGTGATGGAAACGGGCGTAAAGGGCACGGGATACTCGTCCACGGCCCGCTCGATGCGCCCGCCCGAAAGCTCGGCCACCAGGGCCGAGGCCCTGTCCAGGGCGGTGAGGAGCATCTCCCGGTCCGTCCCCCGCTCGAAGCGGTAGGCCGCCTCCGTTCCGAGGCCCAGCCGCCGGGAGGTCCTCCGTACCGACAGGGGGTCGAAGCAGGCGCTTTCCATGAAGACGTCCGTCGTCCCTCCGGTCACTTCCGTCTCCGCGCCTCCCATAATCCCGGCCACGGCAACCGGCCTCTCGGCGTCCCAGATAAGCAGGGCGTCCTCCGGAAGCTCGCGCTCCATGCCGTCCAGGGTCCGTATGCTCCGTCCCCGCCCTGCGGTTCCCACCCGTATCATTCCTCCCGCCAGGGTGCCCAGGTCGAAGGCGTGCAGCGGATGGCCCAGCTCCAAAAGCACATAGTTGGTCACGTCCACCACGGTATTGATGGCACGGATGCCGCACATCTCCAGGCGCTCCCGCATCCAGGCCGGGGACTCCCCGGGCGCGACCCCGCGTATCACCCGCCCGGCGTATCGGGGGCAGAGCGCGGCATCCAGTATCTCCACCCTGAACCCGGTGGCCGCCTCCTCCGCGATGGAGAAGGGGGGCATCTTCACCTGCTTGCCCGTGAGGGCGGCAAGCTCCCGGGCTATGCCCAGCACGCTCAGGCAGTCGGGCCTGTTGGGGGTGACGTTTATCTCCAGGACATGGTCTCCTGCGACCTCCGTGAGGCCCTCCACCTCCAGGCCTGCCATGGTCAGGGTGTGCGAGACCCTGTGGACGGGCATGCGCACGTCCACCATTTCCCGAAGCCATGAAAAAGGAACGAGCATAGGCGACTATTATATCCCCGCCCTCAAACGTATAACAAGACTGAGAGGCACCGGGGGACCAGTCCCCCCTTTTTTTCCAAAGGCACCTCTGCCCTTTCTTCCGCCGCTCTAGGTGCCTTCCCCGGACGGCGGAGCCTTTTCGTCTCCGGGAAGGGTCTCTCCCTTGTAGGCCAGGACCATGTCTCTCAGGGTCTCTTTTCCGAGGGCGCTTCTCACCGCCCTGTCGAGCCCTTTCATCACGTGCTGCACCTCCCTGACGGCGACGCCCTGCTCCTCCCCGCCGCCCTCCGGACGGAGGGCCTCCAGGATGTCCGTAAGGGCTATGGTGTCCAGGGAGCGCCCGGGGAGGAGGGCGTCCAGGTCCTCTCCCGTCCTCTGAAGCAGCCTCCGGTGCTCCAGGGTTTCCACCACCGCCTGCACGGCCTCGATGGGGAGGCCCGTTTCGTCCACCAGTTCGTCCATGCTCCACGGGTCCCGGTCCCGGGCGAAACGGAGCGCCACGAGGAACATCACCAGAAGGGCCGCCCTCTCCAGGAGCCGGGTGTTCAAGAGGTCCTTCGGCCTTTTTCTGGCCACGTACCGGGGATGCTGGTGGTAGAAGGAGATGACCGCCCCCACGATGAGGATGAGCCAGCTTACATAAAGCCATATCATGAAGAAAATCAGGATGGCAAAGCCCGAGTATATTGCCGTGTACTTGGTGGAGGTCACGATGAAGGCCGCAAACCCCCATCCCGCCGTCTCCCACAAGACCCCGGCCACCACCCCGCCGACCAGGGCGGAGGAGAGTTTCACCTTCCTGTTGGGGAGGAAGGAGTAAAGAAAGGTAAAGGCCCCCGAGACCATGAGGTAGGGCAGGAGCCGCGCGAGGAAGCGGACCACCCTGCCCAGGGGCTCGAAGGCCAGGAGGCTCTGGATGAACTCCGCGCTCATCACCGAGGCCGTCAGGCCCAGGGCCGCAAAGACGAGGACCGGCCCCACGAGGATGACGCTCATGTAATCGCTGAACCTTCGGGCGAAGCTCCGCGGGGCCTGCACGCGCCAGAGCTCGTTGAAGGTCGTCTCCACCTTTTGCAGAAGGGAGATGACCGTGTAGACGAACATGACGAGCCCCAGGGAGCCCAGCACCCCGGCGTTGACCCTGGAGACGAACTCCACGACCCTGTCGGTTATCTCCCCCGCCTTCGGGCCGAGGGGGGCGAGGAACCGGTAAAGCAGGGGCTCTATCCTGTTGTGCACGCCGAAGGCCTTGAGCACCGAGAAGCTCACGGCCAGCAAAGGGACCAGGGAGAGTAGCGTCGTGTAGACCAGGCTCATGGCCCTCAGGGTAAGCTGCCTCTCCCGGACGGTCCTGCCCACGACGCAGGCATAGCGCACCAGAGTCAGGAGCACGGCCCGGGGCCTGTCCAGGTCCTCCTTCCGTGTCTCCCAGATGAGCCGCTCGATGGCGGCCGCCCCTCTGTCCAATGCCTCCATGGGCTATCGCTCGATGTTGTAGAAGAGGTCCACCCCGCTCTCCGTGCCGCTTTCGGCCTGCAGCGACCAGTTCCCGGTCAGCATGTACCGCATGCGGAAGACGTTGATGGGCTCGAAGATGCCCACTCCGTAGCTGACGTAGAGGCTCGGGGAGAGGTACCTCCCCAGAAACAGGGTGGCCTGCTCCCGGGTCTGCCCCGACTCTATCTCCACTTCCTGTATCCCGAAGAGATGCCCCACGCGCTCTGCGATGACCTCTCCCCCGGCCAGGGCCGCCGAAGTGGCCGCGCCGTAGAGCTGCCGGCCCTCGGAGCTTGAAATGCCCCGCAGGGGGCGGCCGAAAAGGACGTAGGACAGGGCGTCGGCCTCCTCCATGGGCGGGTCGGAGAAGACGGTCAGGCGGGGAGAGCGGAGGTTTCCGGTCACCTGGATTCCGGCCGTCACGTCCTTTACCTGCCGGACGGCCCGTATGTCCAGGCGGGGGTTGTCCACGGGCCCCCCGACGAAGATTATCCGCCCGTCCTTGATGGTGAGGTCCTGGCCGTAGGCCCGGTAATGGCCCTCCACGATGGTCAGCTCCCCCTGGCCCGTGGTCGCCTTCCCCGGCTGGTCCACCACGGCGAGGCTCCCCGCCAGGGATGCCTCGAGGCCGAAGGCCTCGAAGTGCACCTTGTCCCCGAGGACGACGGTGACCTCCGCGAAGAGCTTCCACTGCTGCGCCCTCTTCCCTGGCCGCCCTGCCTTCCGCACCACCACGACGTCGGGGGAGGGCTCCACGGCACCCGAGAGGTCCCGGGGCTTGATGTCGGCCTCGGGGATGGCGAGCTTTCCCTCAAGGCGTATGGTCTTGCCCTTGAGCCGTATCTCCATGTCCGGGGAGATGAGAATGCGGGCCTCCGGCACCCTGATGGCCTCGAATTGCTTCCCCGTCAGTTCCACCTGGAGGGAGAGGGGCTTTCCGGGCGGCGCTTCGAGGCTCCCTTTTATCTCCACCGTGCCCTCGCCCGAGGCCGCACCCCCTTCGAAGCTGATGACGTTATCGCCCTTCATCGTGGCGGTAAGGTCGATTTTGCTGAGGGTGATGCCCAGGGGCGGGATAGCCGCCTTTGCGCCGGTTACGCGGAGCGTTCCGGAGACCTCGGGGTTCTTCGTCCTGCCCGATAGCGCAAGGTCCGCCGTGAGGGCGCCCTCCACGTCCCTGACCTTCGTGGTGAGGATGCCGAGGAAGCCCAGCTCCCGAAGCTCCGCCCGAAGCGTCCCCTTAAGGGGGCCGTCCGGGATGGTGGTCCCTTCCAGGGGCGGAAGGGAGACCTTTCCGGACAGGGTCCCATCCTTGCCCAGGGAGATGTCCCACCGGGCGCTCGCGGCCTTCTCCGTCAGGGTGCCCTGCACCTCGGCCTTGGGCAGGGGAAACCCCAGGGACTGCTCTTCCATGGCGTAGGAGAAAGACCCGTCCCTCATGGTGAAGGAGAAGGAGCCGGTCGTGGGCCTGCCCGGGCCTCCAGCCAGGTCCGCGCGTCCTCCCAGCGTGCCGGTGAGGGCCGTCTTTTCCGGAAGAAAAGGCCCCAGGAGGCCCACGGGCAGGGCCTCCAGGGACGCCTTTCCCCGCCATCCCCGTTCTTTTTTCCAGGAGCCCCCGGCGCAGGCCCGGGCCTTCTTGCTTGCCCAGCAGGACACCTCCGCCTGCACGGCCCCGGAGGAGACGGCCAGGGCGGCGGGGCTTTCGAGATTCCATGTGCCGAACTCCGGGGAGACAAGCTCTGCCTTCCCAAGCGTGCCCCGCCAGGAGCCCTTCTGGTAGCCGCCTTTGGCGGAGAGGCTCAGCGCGGCGTCCTTCGCCGTCATATCCGCGTCGAACCGGTGGGAGGCGATGGTCCCGGACCCCCTCACAGCCAGCCTCTGAAGCTTCGTCTCCCTCAGCGTAAGCCCTTGAGCATCCACGTCAACCTTCGATTCCCCCGTACTTGTGAGGTCCAGGGTAAGCTTTGCGCTCAGGCTCTGTGCCCGGTACTCCCCGTACCTCACCTCCGTGCCCTTGAGGGTGGCCTGCACGATGGGCTTCCTCCGGGGGCCGCGGAGCCGCCCCTTCCCGCTCAAGGAGCCGGCCGCCCCGGGGAGAAGCGCCTTGAGCTCCTGTGCGTCCATCTCCCAGTGCATGTTCCAGCTCTCATCGAGCCCGCCGGATGCGGTAAGCCGGGCCAGGCCCGAGCGCAGCGTGAGCCGGGACAGGGAATAGCTGTCTCCCTTCACCTCCAGGCGTCCCGAGGCCCTCAGGGGATATCCCCTGAGCGTGCCGCTGGCCTTCTTTAGGTCGAAGGCCATGCTCCGGCCTTCCTTCCCCAGGGTGCCGGTGGTCTCCACCGCCACGGCGAGCTTTCCCTTCCACTGCTCGGCCAGCCCCTCGGGATTCACGCCCTTCGCGGAAAGGGAGGCCTTCCACGTGGTAGCGGGTTTCCACCCAAAGCGCCCGCTTCCCGTGACCACTCCGTCCAGCACCCGGGCCTTGAGGGCGGAGACCTCCACTCCCGATGCGTTTCCCTTTCCGGTGAGGTCCCATTGTCCCCGGGGAATGTCCTTCCCGGAGAGGTCCCCGTGAAACTCGAAGCTGTAGGCGTCGGGCTCTCCGATGAAAACGAGCGTCCCGGAAGGACTTGCGATAAGGGGCCGTTCCGCCCCCGGGGGCCATGCCAGCGAGCGCCAGGACCCGGTGAGGTCGGCGCGCACGGGGTGGGTGAGGACTTCCCCGTGCACCTGCACCCGCGTTTGCAGCCCCGGAAAGAGGGCGGTGAGCTTTTTGATGGACCAGAGGCCGTCCTCGCGTTTCAGGGCGAAGTCCGCCGTCACGTCCCGGCCCTGCACCGCCTCCCTCGCCCTGAGAGCGCCCGAGAGGGAAAAGGACGCGAGGGTGCCGCTGCCCCGCACGTCCCCGGATATGTGCTCCTCGGGCCACCGGGGGTTTACCGCCTTCGGGTCCAGGCC
Source organism: Nitrospirota bacterium (assembly GCA_037386965.1). NCBI lineage: Bacteria > Pseudomonadati > Nitrospirota > Nitrospirota bacterium. Next base: position 4,396 of record JARRLN010000025.1, on the reverse strand, counting down.
CTCCATCGAGACGGTGCCTTCCCACCGGAGCCTTGTGAGGGCGTCCCGCACCGTGGCCTGCACGCTGCCCTCAAAGGGCGCGGTCAACCGCTGCGCGATGTCCATGTCCGTGACGCTGCCCTTCAGGGTGCCGCTCCCGGATGCCTCGGCGTATCCCGGCGGCCTGGCGGTCCAGTGGAGCGTGAGGTCCAGGGGATAGTCCCCCGAAGGCGTAAGGGAGCCCCGCACGCGGGCGTCCAGAAGCGGCGCCTTGAGGCGGAGGTCCTTTATCGTGAGCTTCCGGCCAAGTTTGGCCTTCAGATAAAACTCCCTGACGACGAGGGGCTCGCGCCCCCCGGGCCGGAGGATGCTCACGTCGGTAACGCGGAGGTCCGAAACACTTACCGCCAGGGGAAGCCTTAGGGCGGGAAGGGCGGAGGGCTTCCCGGGGGCCTCCTTCCCTGCAAGCTCCACATGGAGGCCCCGGGCCTGCACGTTCTCTACGTGCAAGGTAAGAAAGAGAAGGGACCAGAGGTTCCAGTCCAGGGACAGGCTCTCAAGGCGCATGTTCATGGTGGGGGAACCGTACCGGAGGCCGGAGACCTTGATGGGCCCCTTGAGCGTGCCCTTCAGGCTTTGCACCCGAAGCTCCCCCGGCACCCGCGCCTGAAGCTCTCCGTAGGCCCACGTGAGAGCGCGCTCCGTGGAGACCGCATACCAGAGGGCGCCCAGAAGGAGCACCAGGAGGCCCAGGAGGGTCAGGCACGTGATGCGGAGGGCGCGCCTCACAGCTCCGGCCCCACGCTCACGTGGACGCGCCAGGGGTTGCCCGGCTCACTGACGGCGTTGGCCAGGTCCAGGCGCAGGGGGCCCACCGGGGATATCCATCGTATGCCGCCTCCCACGCCCACGTTGACCTTCTCGCCGCTGAAGGCGTTGAAGGCGTTGCCGGCATCCACGAAGGCGGCAACGCTCCATGCCTTGTAGACCCTCTGGTCGTACTCGAAGCTCCCCACCAGGAGATGCTTTCCCCCGACCACCTCCCCCGCCTCGTTCCGCGGCCCCAGGGACTTGTACGCGAAGCCCCGGATGCTCTGGTCGCCGCCGGCGAAGAACCTGAGCGAGGCGGGAAGCTCGGCGAAGTCGCTTACCGCCGTGCTTCCGGCCTCCGCGCGCAGGATAACCTGCCCGAAGGAGTCCAGCCCGTAGACGAGTTTCCCCCGGGCCGTGGCCTGCGCAAACGCCAGGTCGGAGCCCAGGTACTCGCTCGTCCCCTTGAGGTCGAGAAACACCCTGTAGCCCGAGGCCGCGTAAGGGCCGGAGACCCCGGCTCTCCTGTCCTCCGCCTTCCTGCGGGTCCAGGTGACCCCGGGGAGGACGAGGAAGCTCTGCTCGGATTCCCCCGCCACCTCGAAGTCCTCGTAATGGAGGTTCAGGTAGAAGGTCTCGAACCAGCCCCGCCGCATGTGCGTAAAGCTCGTCCCCCCGAGCAGGGTCTCGTACTTGCTCGTCTCGGGATTCTCCCGGCGATAGGCCGCCGTGAAGTCGAGGTGGTCCGTGCGGGGGTTCCGCATGGGGATGATGTAGGCCGTGGTGAACTCGTTGCGCACGGCCGAGAGCTTCAGCTCCGCCCTCAGGCGGTGTCCCCATCTGTTGACCCGCGTGTTTTCGTACCGCAGGGTCCCCCGCGGACCCGTGTCCGTCCCGTAGCCCAGCCCGAAGCCGTACTTGTTGCGCTTGCCGGGGTGCAGGACGACCTCCAGGGGGACCTCCAGGTCCGGGCCCTCCCCGGGATGCCGCCGTATCTCCACCAGGCTGAAGTAGCCGCTGTTGCTCAAGGCGTCCTGCAGGTCGAAGACCTTCCTCTGGTCGTAGGGCTGGCCTTCGGCGAACGTGACGAAACGCCTGAGGAAGCCGTCTTTCAGGATGTTCTGCTTGAAGGTCACCTCCCCGAACCTGTACCGCGGCCCCGTATCGAAATGAATGGTAATATCGGCCCTGTATTCCCCGGGGTACACCTTCACCCGATGCACGGTCATCTTCGCATCGAAGTATCCGTACCGGCGGGCGATTTCCTCGAGGTCGCGCTTCGCCTTCCGGTAGGCGGGGTCCGTGAACACGTCCCCGGCCTTGAACGGGGGTGTCGCCCTGAAGTGCCTGAAATACGTCTCTCCGGCCCCTTCGCCCGTGATTGCGATGTCAATGGTCCGCACCCGCACGGGCTTGCCGGGGTCGATGAGATAGCGGGCCCGCCAGAGGCCTTCCTTCTCCCGGCGAAGCTCGGCTTTCACCTCGGGGCTGTAATATCCGAAGGGCTCCAGGGCCCGCCTGACCTGCTCCGGTGCATCCCGGTGCATCTGCCTGATGATGGCCGGGGTAAGGCGGGGGTTGTCCTTCTCCCGCTCGATTTCCAAGTGCGCAAGCACGTTTTTCTTGAGTGCTCCCTCCACCCCTTCCACCGTCACCTCCACCCGGAGCTCCTGTGCGCGGGCATGCCCCGCCAGGCCCAGAAGAAGCGCCGTCACGAGGAAGGCCTCGCAGAGTCCGCGCCGGAGCACCCCGGTGGAAAGCCGTCTCCGGGGTCCGGGAGAGCCGTTTCGGGCTTTCCCTGCCCGGATGCCTTTCCCTGCCATCTCTCCTCTTACGCCCTGCCGGGCCGATGCTCGCCGCCCGAAAGTGAAAGGGCGGGTAAGGCCCGGGCGCCTCTCCGATGAAGGCTGCACTTCTCTTCAGAACGCCTCCGTGCCGGCCCCGCCCGCTTTCGGTCGGGCTTCGTCGCCGGGGCCAAAAAGACGCTGAAATTCTTACCTTTCAGTTATCATGCCGCCCGACGGGTGTCAAGCTGTGAGGCGGGTGGGGAGCGCCCGGGGCGGGCGGATGGCTCTCAGGAGAGGAGCTTTTCCTTCATCTTCCGGAAGGTATCCCGCCAGGCCCCGGAGAGGGCGGGCACGGCCAGAACGCGCTCGATTCCTTTCAGGTTGTCTCTTTCATGGTAATGAATGCGGTTGGCAAAGGCCACGGTGACCCCGAGGGGATCCTCCCGGACGAGGCGAAGCTCGTCCCCCGGACTTACGGTGCCTTCCTCCAGGACGCGCATGTAAAAGCCGGTCCTGCCGGCTGCGGTCATCATTTTCGGCAGGTCCGCCCTTCCCAGCCGGGCGGCCAGGGTCTTGCACGGCTGCCGGGGCTGGCTTACCTCGAAAAGGGCGCTCCCGGCCCGGAGAACGTCTCCGATACGTATGTCCTCCTCCCGGAGGCCCCGTACCGTCAAGTTTTCCCCGAAGGCCGCCGGGGGCAGGGTGGTCGAAAGCTCCTTTTCCCAGAAGGGATAGTGCTCCAGGCTGTAGACGCAGACGGCCTTGTCCGCGCCGCCGTGGTTCTTTCTGTCTCCCACGCCGTCTCCCTCAAGGCCCGTCCTCCTGACGAGCACGGGGCCTTGAACGGGCCTCTTGCAAATGCCGGTGATAAGCTCCTTGCCTCCGAAGATTTCCCTCCGGGGAAGGCCGATATTCAGCGAGACGATGACCATGGCTCCATTATACCCGGAACTCCGGATAACGGCGGGAAGGCTCGCGGTCCTCGAAGCGCCTCCTCATGCCCCGGCCTTCCCGGTTACCGCAGCTCGCGCTCTCCCAGCACGTCGCCCTTGACGCCGATGACGACTTCCCTGAGGGGTATCTCCACACCCGAGCGCCTGACGGCCTCGGTGAGGATGCCCGTCATGCCGCCGCAGCAGGGTACTTCCATCCTCAGGACGGTGAGGCTCTTGATGGGAATGTTCCGGAGTATCTCGGTGAACTTCTCCACGTACTGCTGGGGGTTGTCCAGCTTGGGGCAGCCGATGAGGAGCTTTCGGTCCCCCCGGAGCCCCTGGAAGTCCCTCACGGCGAAGGCCGTGCAGTCGGCGGCCACCATGAGGTCCGCGTTCTGAAGAAACGGCGCCACCGTGCCGATGAGCCGTATCTGCACGGGCCAGTGCGGAAGCACCCGGTCCTCCCGCGGGGCCTCCCTGGCGATGGCAGCGCCCAGGGTCGCGCACGAGGGGCATTCTTCCTGATGGGTGTTGTTCTTTTCCATTTTTCCCTCCTTGTTAAGGGGCCGGTATTCGGGTTCGTTTGATTTCATTTTAAAAAGTGTCCGGGAGAAAAAATATGATGCTCGTCATGCCCGCCGCTTTATCGCCGCGGGCCGATGCCTGCTTTGCCGCCGCGCGCGGGCCGCCTGTATAATCGGGCATGTCCTCGGTCCGGAAACGCGCCTCGGAGGCCCTCACCCGGGTGCTCACTTACGGGGAGAAGCCCCGGGAGGTCCGGGACGCCCTCGCCCGGGGGCTGGCTCTCCGGGACAGGGCCTTCCTCACCGAGGCTCTTTACGGTGCCCTCCGCCGCCGGGACCTTCTTGACTGGACGCTCGGGCG
>JARRLN010000024.1 GCA_037386965.1 Nitrospirota bacterium | reverse complement strand
TCCTGAAGGCCCTCTTGCACCGGTAGGGCCGTCACGGAAATAACCGCTGTCGCACTCTTGCCGCCTCCCTTCACGGTTAGCCGGTAACTACCGGTCGAAAGCCCCCCGGGGATCTGAAGGACCCGATCGAAATCATCCTTTGATATCGAAAATGTGCCAAGGTCATACTGCCTGTCTATGCCTGTCAGAGCAAATGTCGCCTCCTTCGTCCCCGTCAGTCCATTAACCTTAACCTTGAGTTGCGATCCTGCGGACACCGACGTGGCCTCCGGCGTTATCCTCACTCCCTTCCCGTGTCCGAAGGCTGCGGAAAGCGGGCCCAGGGTCAGGATGGATACGGCAACAATAATTAACATGTTTCTGAATATTTTCTCATTGTTCATGGCGCACCTCGACTGTTCTCTAAAAATGTTTCATTACCGGCAAGAAATAGGTAATTACAAGAAGCGTGAGCCAGATCACGAGCCCCGCTCCGGCGATGATCCTGCCGACGAGAATACGTTTCCTCTCCGAGCTGATTATCAGACCGAGAGACGGGATCACCAGGAGCGCGAGCACGACGGCAAGAGATCCGAGGAGAAGACCCGAAATTCCCATGATCCCTTCAAGAGGATAAAAGTACCAGAATGGCCAGGGCGGTTTTGTAGATTCCACGCCCGGCACGGGTGCGTTCAGGAGACCCGGCGTCAAGAAATAGGACAGTCCCACAACGACTGCAAACAGTATCAGACCGTAACCAGTGAGCTTTCTCATGTGCAGGAGGAACGTATGTCCCGATGCCTTGCTTTTTTCGTATTCTTCGGGGGTCTGGCCGGGTTTCGGTGATATGCCGAAATGTTTCACATACGCCAGATGCACGACCGCCAGAATTATGAACGCGCCCGAAAGGATGCCCACATGCAGGCCGTACATTCGGGCCAGCAACGACGTCGACAGTGTGAACTCCTCGGAGAAGAAGGAGCCGAGGGGCCCCAGTAATTTCATCGTTTCAAGGAAGTGCTCGAGGGCTTCGTACGCCTCCTGGTCCCACCGCAACACGGTCCCCGAGAAATACAGCATGAAGACGGTGGAAAACAGGAGAACACCGACCAGGTAGTTCACCGTTCTCGGTGCCCGGTATGCACCGGTAAAGATGACCCGCAGCACGTGGATGATCAGCAAGCCAAATCCGATATTGGCGCTCCAGTAATGGATGCCCCGTACGAGTCCCACTAGTGGGGCTTCGGACATAAAGCGGACACTGTCATGAGCGGCGGCAGGCGTGGGATTGTAGAACTGGGTAAGGACGGCACCGGAGAGAAAGGCGATTATGAGGCTGCAGAGCGTTATCCCTCCGAGTGAATACCATATGGTATTGGCATGAGCGGGCACCGGATAATTGAGGGCGTCTATGCCCGCTACCTCTTGCCAGCTTCTCCGTTGCTTCATAAGCGCCTCTTTTCCCCACAGTCGAGACGACGCAATCTCTTTTGTTGGAAAAGGCCACGAATACTACCGTGGTATTCTTCATTTTAACCCATTGACAGAGATCTTGCCATTGCCTCTAATCGTTCAGGGAGTCGCTGCAGAGACTTATCCCGGGAACCAGTGTTCTTTCCGTACAACCTCCCCACTATTGCTTTCTTCACCACATAATTTGCAAGTCCTTCTTCTATTGATGAATATCACTTATAACCTGCAATGATCTTGCACTATCAGAATGTATTCACTTCAGGAAGAAGCTGCGAATAAAGCATCCCCACAGGGCACGGGAGTCCCAAAGGCAGCCTCCATCCTGTGCCTTCCCCGGAAACAATGTTTCCCGAACTTTTCCAGAAACCCCTCTCCCGGAAGGCTCCCCTGCACGGACGGCCCGGCCGTCACTTTTTCAGTTTCTTGCTTATGTCCCGTTCCTGTTCGGCTCTTCCCGCAAACGTCTGAAGGGGGGTGACTTCCCAATCCAAAGACCCCCACATGGGGAGATTCCGGAGCATCCGGTCCAGTTCTTCGTTCGAAGACGCTTCCGCTATGAACACAAACGACCTGTCTCCCACGGGGAGTCCCCCGGCAAGAATCTTCTTCTCCTTTTCAAGCCCGATGAGTTGTTCAAAACTTGGAAGCACTATTTCTTCAAGCGTACTGACCGCTTCTTCCGGAGAGGCAAACCCGGGTCCTCCGGAACCTATTACCAGGTATTTCATGCCCATTCTCCTCTCTGTAATGTGGTGAGCCGCCGCCCCTCACAAGGCAGCATCTTCAGCGGGCGGTCTTTCCCTCTGCTAAAGTTGTATCACCGAACGGGCTACCTTTCAAGCTGAACCGTGGCTCTCGCGGTAGTGGGAAAAGGCCCTTGGGTCTTCATAGAACACAGAAAAGAAAGTGGCCGGGCCCGTCAGGCGGACCGGGACCAGGGCTTGGCTTCGCGGGGGGAACGATGCGGGGGGCGCGGGCCGGGCGCTTCTTGTGAGGGCGGGCCTTCCCTTCGGAAGAGGCCCTTCCTGGCCCAGAGCCAGAAGAGGCTGCGTGCGCCGCTCAACCCCGCCCGAAGCTCTCCCAGGGACCGCACGCCCAGAAGTCTCCGCGCGAGGTACCGGGGGCGGGAGTAAAACCGCCGGAAGGCAATCTGCCTGAGCTGGGCCACCTGCTCCCTGCTCATCGTGTGGGGCGTGAAGGCGATTCCCTGGTAGGTGAAGTCCCGCAGGTCCCCGGACATGGAGCCGTACTGCTCGATGTTCTCGTAAAGCTCGGTACCGGGGAACGGGGTGATGGCGTGGAAGTTCGCCACGTCGGGGTCAAGCTCCATGGCGAACTCGATGGTGCGCAGGCCCTCCTCGTACGTCTCCCCCGGGATGCCGAAGAGAAACGGGGTCAGCACCATGAGGCCCGCATCCTTGGCGGCCCTGACCGCTCGGCGGGTCTGCTCCAGGGTGATGCCCTTCCTGATGGCGTTGAGGTTCTTCTGGACACCGCTTTCGGCGCCAAAGAGTATGGCCCAGCAGCCGGCGTCCTTGAAGGCCCTGAGCAGGGGGGCGTCCACCTGATTGACGCACGCCGAGGCAAACCAGGTGAAGTCCAGCCCGCGGCGCTTTATCTCCCCGGCGATGTCCATGGCGCGGCCGTAGTCCGCGGCCAGGGTGTCGTCTATGAACTTTATCTCCCGGTAGCCCTGCTCCAGGCAGAGCTCCACCTCGGCCATCACGTTCTGCACGCTCCGGTAGCGGATGCCCTTCGTGCGGTGCCTGTCTATCTGAAAGCAGTACAGGCAGCGGCGGTTACACCCCCGGGAGGTTATCATCACGGCCACGGGCTTCCGTCGGTAGGTTGCCGGCGGGGGCACGTACCGGGCGGCGTCTCCCAGGAGGTCCCGGGCCGGGAACGGGAGGGCATCGAGGTCGTCCATGAGCTCCCGGGGGGCGTTGTCCACGACAGTGCCGCCGTCGCGGAAGGCCACTCCCCGCACCCCCTGGAGGCTCCGCCCCGCGCCCAGGCGCTCGAGCATCTCCACAGAGGTCTCCTCCCCCTCGCCGGTGACCACGGCGTCGATAAAGCCCGGCTCATCCTCCAGGCAGCCTCCCCGGGCCGCGATGGGATAGGGTCCCCCCACGAAGACGAAGACGCCCGGCAAGAGGGCCTTTATGGACCGGGCGGCGTGGCGCGCCTTGTCCCAGCCGAAGGTGGTGGAGTACAGGCCCACGGCCTCGGGGGCGAAGGCGCGGAGCTCCCCCATGATTTCTTCGTGGCCCAGAAACGCCCCGTTCAGGAATATGACCTCATGCCCCGCCTCCCTGAGGCTTGCGGCCACGTACAGCGTGCCCAGGGGCTGCCAGTAGTTGACCTGCGAGCCGGCCGTCTTAGCCGAGAAAATCTCCTCCGGCGTCCAGGCGGGCACCACCAGGGCGCACTTCATCGCCGCCGGGCCTCCGCGAGGAGCACGCTCCGGGCCGCTGCCGTGCCGGAGCTTATGGCATGGTCCATGTTCTGGTACTGGAAGGTCCCGGACCTGCCGGCAAGGTGAAGGTTGCGGAACCGCTCGAGGTATTCGTAAATGACGCCGCAGTGCTCCTCGTAGCCCACCTCGAAAAGGGGGTAGGCCTTGGGGACCCGGACGACATCGGTGCCCAGCACTTCCTCCGGCCTCAGAAAGCCCAGGTCCGCAAGCCCCCGAACAGTCGTCTCCGAGAGGGCCCCGTCCGGGGTGCTCCACGTGGCGTCCCCTTCGAAGCAGAAATACTCCACGACCACCAGGGTCTGCCCCTCCGGCGCCATCGAGCGGCTCCACACCTTGGGCTCATGGAGCCTCCCGAAGGGGATTTTCCTCTCGGGGATATAAACCCAGGTCTGGTCGGTGACGTTCTCCCTGTCGACCTTTACGGCCACGAGCACGAGGTCGCGGAAGCCCAGGCTGTGGGCGGCCTCCATCACCCGCGGGGGCGGGGCGGGCTCCATCATCCGAACCAGGGCGGGAAGCGGCATGGTGGAGACATAGGAGTCCCCCTGCACGGTGAAGGTCTTCCGGCAGTTGTGGATATCGAGGCTCCGCACGCTCAGGTCCTCGTGCCTCAGGCGGACGACGGCGGTGTCCGTGAAGACCCTGTTTTCCTTCTCTATCTCCTCGCGGAAGCGCTCGGCAATCCGGCCTATGCCGTGCCGGGGATAGAGGAAGGTGTCCACCAGGGTGGGGGGCTCCCGTCCGGCGAACTTGAAGAACGCGTTTCTGAGCGCCGTGGACAGGGAGAGGCCGGAGATGCGCTTTTCCACCCAGCCCTGGCTGATGCGGCTGCAGTCGATGCCCCAGACCTTCTCGCTGTACTCCTTGAAATAGATGGTGAACATGGTGCGCCCGAAGTTGCGCACCACCCAGTCCTCCAGGGACACATCCGGCCGCCGGGCGAAGAGCCCCCGCACCTTCTCCAGGCCGTAATCGGCCAGGATGCGCATCACCATGAAGGGGCCCAGGCCAAAAAGGGCGTTGGCGGGCCTGAGGGGATAGTCGAAGAACTTCCCCCGCATGTAAATCTTGCTCTTTCTCTGCACCGGGGCCAGCTCGCCGTCCATGAGGTCCTGGACGAGGCTGTCCACCTCCCTGTCCCTGGTGAAGAAGCGGTGCCCGCCGATGTCGTAGAGGAACGGTCCGGAGCTCAGGGTCCGGGAAAGGCCCCCCACGGCCGGTGCCGCCTCGAAGAGGACGGCTTTTCTTGCCGCCCGGGTCAGGGCGTATCCCGCGGCAAGCCCGGCCAGCCCACCGCCCAGGACCACCGAGGCGCCCTGCCCGTCCCGGGGCGAGTAGCAAACCGTCTCTAGTGCCGGAGAACCGTTTGTCATAACGGAAAAACGTCCGGGGCCGTCACGGCAAGAGGAACCCCCCGCCCTTCCGGCCCCGGCAGAGTTTCTTTTGCCGAAAAAGAAAGGCCCTTCCTACTTCTGCTCCTCCTGCTTCGGCTGCTGCTGACCATAGCCGCCGGACTGCTCCTGCTTCTGGCCGTAGCCTGCGGAGGGCTGCTGACCATAGCCGCTGGAGGGCTGCTGACCGTATCCCGCCGCGGGCTGCTGCTTTTGGCCGTAGCCGGATGCGGGCTGCTGATCAGCGCCGGCCTGGCTGCTTTCCTGCATGTCAGCGGACTGCTCCTGTTGGGCTGCCTGCCCCGCCGGGGCCTCCTCCTTCTTCTTGCAGCCAAAAACGAGAAGGCTCATGGTCCCCAGCACAACCAGAAGAACAACCAGCATCTTCCTCATACGACTCCTCCTGAATTAAAAGTTGCCCGTTACAACCCTTCCCTCGGAGGCCTACCCGCACCGGCAGGAGCCCCCCGATATGTGCAGCGCGTAAAAGCCGTCCTCCTTCCGGTACTCGGTCTTACACCCGGTCATGGCGGTAAAGGCCCCCACTTTCCGCGCCTCCTCGCGGGACGTGACGTAGACGTCAAGGGAAACGTCCACGGAGCACTCTTCCTGAAATATCTCCTTGATGCGGCGCAGGGTCTCCCGTACGTCCTGTTCCCTCGCATCGATGAGCATGCCTCATTGTAGCAAGGACCGGGTGTCTTTTTCAAAAACAAAGCGGGGCCCATTCTCCGGGCGGACCCCGCTATCAAACGGCTGCCTAATCGAGGTCCAGGTCGCCCATGGGCTTGATGAACTTGAAGTACACCATGGTCCAGTTGCCCAGGATGATGAAAATGGAGCCCACAATGCTTCCCACCGAGAGAGTGGAAAACCCGGTGAGCGCCTGTCCCACGTTACAGCCGCCCCCCACGGTGGCGCCGAAGCCCATGAGGAGGCTGCCGAAGAAGACCGTCAAGAGCTCCGTCGCGGGGGGGACTTTCCAGGTGAATTCCTTGAGAACCCGCGCGCTCAGATAAGACCCCAGGGGCACGCCGATGACGTAGATCGCCGGCCACGTGATGAGCCAGGGACCGAGCTTGTGCATCTTGAACGGGGGCGGAGCCAGGGAATTGCCGTTCAAAATGGCGTAAAAGGCGTCCCTCAGGGGCGTGGTGAAGCTCAGGCCCCGGGGGAAACCTCCCCACTTGTTGGATGCATAGAAGGCAAAGATGCCCAGCAGGCCTATCGCGAGGCCCGTCACCGACCAGAACATCCCCTTCTGCTTGCCGAAGGCAAAGGGCTTGCCCTTCATGACGAAGGCCGCGGCCAGGACGACCAGGATGGCTATGATTACCCATTTGGTCGTCACCCCGCCCCCCACGAGGTCCTCAAGACCGGGAGCGAACTTCCCCCGGATGTTCCACTGATAGGAGCGAAGCCACCTGAACAGGGGGCTCAGAACGCCGTAGGACGTGGTGGCGATGCCCAGGAAAAAGCCGATGACGGCCACCCAGGCCGCCAGGAGACCTTCGCCCACCCTGTAAAGGATGCCGCTTCCGCACCCCCCGGCCAGAACCATGCCCAGTCCGAAACAGTACCCGCCCACTACCTGGGCCAGAAACCAGAACGGCTGCCGCGGGAGGCGCAGGACCCCCATGTCCTGGATGAAGTTCGCCCCCACGATCATGACCACCAGGGCGATGATGTAGGCGCGGAAGTAGGTGAAATCCTTGATGAAAATCGTGTCCCGGAACGCGGAATTCATACAGAACCTGCCCCGCTGAAGCACGAAGCCCACCGCCAGGCCCACGAACAGGCCCGAAATAATAAACCCTACGGTAACAACGTCCATGGTCTCCCTCCCCGTGAAAGATTCGTTACAGTACCATAGTGTCTATATCAGTGTGGAAGCTTTAGCCGATATATCCTAACATACGGCCTGAACCGATAAAGCCCCGAAGAAACATTAAATTTATTAATCAGCTCATAAGCCTCGAGCCTCTGTTCAACGGGCTCCACCCCTCCCGGCGTAATGACGGCGAGCAGCGGCATCCTGCCCGCGCCGTCCTTGTAATAAGGGGGGTTCCGGTAGGTCCACGTGAACCTCAGCGGCGAGGAGAGAATCCTCCCCTCGGCAACCGGAGGCGCCGGCACGTAGTCGTACAGTATGTCCTTTCGCGTATACAGGTCCAGGAGCGGAACGGCCACGGCCGGGTTGACCATGCTCTGCTGCGGGAGGGTGAAGACCCGCACCGCTCGCCCCTTGAGGGAGTCCAGCGCATGGCCGGCCAGCTTGAGGTTAACCATGTCGTTTTTCTCGAGGAAGGGCAGAAAGCCCAGGGCTCCGAGGGACACCGAGGCAAAAATGGCGGCGTGCACGATGAACCGCCGCAGGCGCTCCGTCCCCACGTCGGCAAGGCCGTAGGCCGCCAGCAGGGTGAGCATGGGAAGGACGGGTACCGTGTAGCGGCTTCTCTGCACCTGCGCGAGCAGGATGAGCGCCGGCAGCCAGGCGGCCACCAGGTACCGGCCGTCCCGGTTTCGCAGGGCTACAAAGACCGAATAGAGGGCGGCGATGCTCACGTAGGGATGGGTCTGGAAAAGAAACGTGGACACATAGCTCTCGGTCCACCACGTGAGGCCCCGCCGCTGAAAGTGCATGAGAAGGTCCATCTGCCCAAGGACCACTCCGCGATAGAAAAGGAAAAAAGCACCCGCCCCGCCCAGCACAACGGCCCCGATGAGGAAGGCCCGCCTCGCGGCGGGCCAGGGACGCTTCCAGGCCGCCACCAGGAAGACCGGCGCCATGACGGTGAGCATGAGCCACAGGGAGTATTTGGACAGAAGGGCGGCCAGGATGCCCAGGGCCGAAAGGACCACCCAGAGCGGGCCGCCCCGGTCAAGGGCCCTCAGGGCCAGGTACAGGGCCAGCGTCAAAAAGAACATGGAGGGCACGTCCACCAGCATGAGCGGGACCTGTGTCAGGAGATAGGGAGAGGCCAACAGAAGAAGGCCCGCCGCATCTCCGACCTTTTCGTCCCAGAGCTCACGCCCGATGAGGGCGGTGAGGGAGACCGTCCCGGCAAACATCGCCGCCCCCATGGCCTGCACCACGGCGCGGTGCTCTCCGAAAACCCTGAACCCCCACCCGTAGAGAAAAGGCACCAGGGGGAGGTCCGTCCAGGCCTCGATGCCCCTGCCCCACTGGGCGAGGAAATACCCCGGCCCGTATACCGACAGGTGCTTGGCCTGGGTGAAGTACCGGGAGGCGTCCACCAGGACCTCCGGCTCGGGCCAGAATACCGCCCCCACGGCAAAGGAGACGACGAAGAGGAGCCCGGGCCCCGGGAGCCTCAGGCGGGAGAGGAAAAAGGCGGCGGCAATCCCTCCGGCCACCGCCAGGAAGACCGGCAGCGGGTCCACATGCCCGAAGACCCACCGCCAGCTCGTCAGCCTGTTGTCGTCGAGAAAGCGCAGGCGGTAAAGGGCCAGGGGAACAAGGAGGGAGAGGGCCGAGAGCAAAAGAAGATAGGCCCCTTCGGAGCGGCCCGAAGTCCCTTTCCGAGACGGCATCCTCCTCAGGCGCCCGGCCCGTCCGACACCCACGAGACCACCCGGTCGTGGCCGAAAATCTCCTCGATGAGCGCCTCGTAGGAAAGGCCGGAGCCGGGGAAGTCCACGACCTTCACCTCCGCGGCGGGTGCCTGGGCGGAGATGATTCTCGCCGAGAGGTCGTCGGGGCCGTCAAAGAGGATATGGAGGACTTTCATATGTTTCTCCACCTCAGAGGGCGACGACCCTGTCGGCATCGTGCATCATCCTGGCGTTGTCGTACTGGCTCCCGCAGACGATTTCCCCGGGGACGCCCTCCTTGGAGACGCCGTACTGCTTGGTGCTGAGGTCACAAAACGCCATCTGCACGCCGGGGAGCCCGCAGAGCCGTCTGTACTCCGGGTCCCGGAGGAGCCGTATGCCCTCGTCCATGGAGAAAACGGCCACCTGGTGGCCCCGGGCGAGGGCCGCCCTGGCCAGCCCCAGCACATGTTCCCGGTGGCGGTCCGTCGTGACCAGAATGCCGAGCTTCATGCCCTATTAAAGAAAATCCCGCGCGAATAGTCAAATATTCCGGCCGTCCCGTTATACACTGTAGGGGAAGGCATGAGTTTCGTCCGTGAGGAAATAGAGCGCATCGCCAAGGGGACCTTCATCGGCGGAAACGAGGTGGAGCTTCTCTGGAGGGGACAGGACGCCTTCGGGGGCATCCTGGAGGCCGCCCGGCAGGCGAAGGAGAGCATCTGCCTTCAGTTCTACATCTTCAGGGACGACGAAACCGGGGAAACCCTGGCCGATATCATAAAGGAGAAAGCGCGCCAGGGCATGAAGGTCCACGTCCTGTACGACCACCTGGGCTCCTTCGGCACGCCCCGGAGCTTCTGGAGGTCCCTGGAGCAGGCCGGGGTGAAGGTCCGGGCCTCCAGGCCCTTCAGCTTCCTGAGCCCCCGCCGGTACACGACCCGGGACCACCGCAAGCTCATGATCATCGACGGCAAGGAGGCCTTCACCGGCGGACTCAACATCGCCAACGAGTACCGGGGGCTCAGGGCCCGCCGGAAGGAGCCCTGGCGGGACACGGGCATCATCCTCAAAGGGCCGGTGGCCGGAGCCCTCATGCAGGAGTTCGTCAAGGCATGGAACGCCTGGGGGAGGGAGCCGCTGGCCCGGGGGGTCCCCGCGGCCATCGAGAAGCAGGGCTCGCTCCTGGCCATGCCCATCTTCGCCCGCTCGGCCAGGGGGCGCAGAAAGCTCAGGCGCGTCCTGTACTACAGCATCAACCATGCCAGCGAGGACATCGCCCTGACCACGGCGTATTTCAGCCCGAGCAGGCGGCTCCTGGACACCTTGGAGGAAGCCGTCCGGCGGGGGGTGCGGGTGCGGCTCCTCCTGCCGGGGATAAGCGACGTCGCCTCCGTCCAGTACGTGGGACGGGCCTTCTTCGGCCGCCTCCTGGCCTCCGGCGTGGAAATCTATACCTATATGCACAGGGTGCTGCACGCCAAGACCTACATATTCGACGACGCCTGGTGCATCGTGGGCTCTGCGAACCTGGATTTCCGTTCCCTGAGGCGCAACGACGAGGGCAACGTGGGCATCCTGGACAGGGGCTTCGCCCGGCGGATGGCCGCGATGTTCGCCGAGGACCTCGAGCATTCCCGGAGAGTCCGCCTCGAGGACTGGCAAAGGCGCCCGCACTGCGAAAAGGCCAAGGAAAAGTTCTACTCCCTCTTCAGAAGAAGGCTCTGAGGCCAACCAGTTGGTTTTCATCTTCCATTGAAGCCTTGAAAACGCCTTATACTCCATGCATTTCAGGGCATTGACAGGTGAACTATATTGATGTTCCCGGTTATAATGCCTCATGAGGACGTTTCTTGCTCCTCGGGTCGCCCTGAAGCGCCTGGAGTTCCCCGCTCTTTACGACCCCGCCTCCGACGAGCTCTACGAGCTGGATGAGGAAGCCTTCCGGTTTTTGAGCGCGTGTGCATCGGAGGAGGGGTGCGAGGCGCCCGGCGGAGAGGTCCTCTCCCATTGCCTGAAAGAAGGCATCCTCCTCCCCTCGCCTCACCGGGCACAAGGAAGGCGGCCGCCCCTCCACGCCTCCGGAGACCCTTCCCTCCGGTACCTGGAGCTACAGCTGACCCGCCGGTGCAATCTCCGCTGCGGGCATTGCTACCTGGGCGCGCCGTCCCCGGAGGACCTGAGCGTGCGGACGCTCAGGCGGGTGCTCGATGAGTTCGAAGAGATGCAGGGACTCCGGGTCATCCTGACCGGGGGAGAGCCCCTGCTTCACCCGGATTTCCAGAAAATCAACGAGCTTCTGCCCCGCTACGCCCTCCGCACGGTGCTCCTGACCAACGGGGTTCTTCCGGGAAAGGGGGTTCTCCGGGGCCTTCACGTGCACGAGCTGCAGGTGAGCCTGGACGGCCTTCACGCCTCCCACGACGCCCTGAGGGGAGAGGGCACCTTCGGGAAGGCCCTGGGGACCATCGAGGAGGCCCTCCGCACGGGGTTTCACGTCTCGGTCTCCACCATGGTGCATGCCCGGAACCTGGGGGACTTCGCGGAGATGGAAAAGCTCCTTCGCTCTTTGGGCGTCCGGGAATGGACGGTGGATGTCCCGGCCCCGGAGGGCAGGATGAGGGGAAACCTGGACTTCGAGCTTCCCCCGGAGGTCGCCGGGCCTTATCTGGCCTATGGATACGGCGAGGGGCTGCACGGCGGAGGCCGGGAGGGATACGCCTGCGGCCTTCATCTGATGAGCGTCACGGCCGGCGGCCTGGCCGCCAAGTGCTCCTTTTACGCGGGCCGGCCCGCAGGGCACGTCGAAGAAGGGCTCAGGACGTGCTGGGAGAGGATACGGCCCGTGAGGCTCAAGGAGCTTGTCTGCGCCTCCTGCCCGGAGGGGGACGCCTGCCGCGGCGGCTGCCGCTACAGGGCGGCCCTGGCCGGGGACCCATTGGGCGCAGACCCGCCCAGATGCGCCCTGCATGGTAGAATTATCCCATGAGACGGAAAAGGAGGTGAGCTCATGACCATTAAGAAGGTTATCCGCAAAAGCGCCACCACCTGCAAATGCAAGTCGTCCTGCTGAGGGAAGCTGCGGCGGGAAAGGCCGGCCCCGGCGGACCGGCCTTTCCCGCTCCCGCTCCTTTGTTTGACCGGGCCACAAGTACCGTGCGATAATATTGGACCATGAACCGGACCTGGACGTTTCTTTTTTCTTTTTTGGCCCTTACGGCCCTTTCCTGCTCTGCCCGCACCATCCGGCCCGCCTCAAGCTCGGAAACCCCGCCCGCCGACGCGCCCGCTGCGGAAGAAATCGTCGACGCCCAAACCGGGGACAACGCATATTACCACTATATCGCAGGGTATCAGCACCAGCTTGAGGGGGACTGGGAGAAGGCCCTGGAGGAATACCGGAAGGTCCTGGAGCTTGACCCCGATTCGGTCTTCGTCCGGGTCGAGATGAGCAGGCTCCTCCTTCAGATAGGCCGGTTAGAAGAAGCGGCCCGCTCGGCCGAGGAAGCGGTGCAGAAGGCGCCGGAGGACATGGAAGCCCTTCTTCAGCTCGCCCAGGTCTACGCGAGCCAGAAGAGTTACGAGAAAGCCATCGGCGTGTACGAGAAGGTCATCGCCCTGAAGCCCGGCGATGAAAACGCTTACATGCACCTGGGCTCTCTCTACGCTTCCATGCACAAGTACGACAAGGCCCGGGAGGTCTTCTCCCATCTCGCCGAAAACGACCCCGAAAACCCCCACGTCCATTACTACCTGGGCGTCATCGCCCTGAACTCGGGCGACCTGGAAGGGGCCGAGACGTTCTTCAAGGAGTCCCTTGAACGGGGGTACAACGCAGACGGTGTCTACTTCAACCTGGGCATGATTCGCGAGCAGCAGAGCCGCTGGGAGGAGGCCGAGCGGTACTACAAGCAGGCACTGGAGGCCAACCCCCGGAACATCCTGGCCAGGCAGCGGCTGACCCAGCTTTACATCCGGCAGCAGACCAACGAGAAGGCCATCGAGCAGTTGAGGGAGATGGAGCAGTTGTACCCGGAGAACCTGGGTACGCACAAGAAGCTCGCCCTTCTGTACATGGAGAGCGGCCGGTACGAGAAGGCGCTGCCCCATTTCCTCTTTATTCTGGAGACGGAGCCCCGGAACGTGGATTTCCGCTATTACTACGCCCTTGCGCTGGAGACGCTGGAGCGCTACGGGGAAGCCGTGGCCCAGTACAAGAAGATCATCGACGTCGAGCCCCGGCACGTCAATTCGTTCCTGCACCTGGGCTATATCTATTCTCTCCAGAAGAAGTACGAGGAAGCCGCCATGGCCTACGACGAGCTTCTCTCCTTCCAGAAGGACAACCCCGCCATTTACGCATATCTGGGGCGCATCTACATCGCCATGGACCGCTACGACGACGCCGAGAACGTCCTGGGCGAGGGCCTGGAGCGCTTCGAGGGAAACGACGAGCTTCACTTCACCATGGCCGTCCTGTACGAGGAGACGGACGAGTATGAAAAGATGGTCTCTCAACTGAAGCGGGCCATCGAGATAAACCCCGATAACGCCGACGCCCTGAACTTCCTGGGCTACAGCTACGCCGACCGGGGAGAGAACCTGCGGGACGCCCTCTCGCTCATCCAGAGGGCCCTCAAGCTGGAGCCCGACAGCGGCTACATCGTGGACAGCCTGGGGTGGGTCTACTACAAGATGGGCCGGACGAAGGAGGCGGTGGAGACCCTGGAGCGCGCCGTGGAGCTGGTGGGCTCAGACCCCGTGGTCTCCGAGCACCTGGGCGACGCCTACCTGGCGGTCGGCCAGAAGGACAAGGCGAAGGGGGCCTGGCAGAAGGCCCTGCAGAGCCCGCAAAAGGACGAGGAGCCGGACCCGGAGCTGAGGGAAAGGGTGAAACGGAAGCTCAAAGAGCTCGAAAAAGCACCGGCTGAGTGAGCGCTCTTGTCCTCAAGGCCCCGGCAAAGGTCAACTGGTTTCTCCGAGTCCTCCGGCAGCGCGCCGACGGCTACCACGATATCCAGAGCCTCGTCCAGCAGGTAACCCTGGCCGACACCCTCTCCTTCGAGGAAGCATCGGGCCTGGAAGTCCTCGCCGACGCCCCTATCCCCACGGAAGAGAACCTGGTCTACCGTGCGGCCTCGCTCCTCCGTGCCTATACCCGGTGCGCCAGGGGCGCCCGGATAACCCTCAGCAAGGACATCCCGCTCAGCGCCGGCCTGGGCGGGGGGAGCTCGGACGCCGCGGCCGCCCTGAAGGGCCTCACCGCCCTCTGGCAGGTCGAGGTCACCGCCCCGGAGCTGGCCATGCTTGCGGCTTCCCTGGGCTCCGACGTCCCTTTCTTCCTCGGCTCCCCGGCAGCCCTGGTGGAGGGCCGGGGCGAGCGGGTCGGCGCGGTCCGGGTGAGGCGCAGCTGGGTCCTGGTCCTGGTGAAGCCCGACTTCGGCGTCTCGGCCGGCTGGGCCTATCAGAACCTGACGTCCTGCTCCGCTGCCACCGACCCCGAGGAGGCCGTCCGGGACCTGGAGCGGGGGGAGTTCGTCTCCCCCGAGGTCTTCGCAAACGACCTGGAAGGGCCCGTCTTCAAGCGCTACGCCGAGGTGTCCAGGCTCAAGGAGAGGCTCGGCGAGGAAGGCGCCCTTCTCACGCTCATGAGCGGGTCGGGACCCACCGTCTTCGGCGTTTTCAGCGACAGGGCCCGGGCCGAGAGGGCCGCCGCCGGTTTCGCCCCCCTCTGGAGCGCGGTCGTCCGGACGGTGCTCTAGGGCGCTGTTCGGAGCGGCCGCAGCCCTCAGACCACACGGTATCCGAGCCCCGTGAGGACCCTTCTTATCTCCTCGAAAGACACCATGGTGTGGTCGAAGGAGAAAGTGGCGTGGTCCATCTCGACGAAAATGCGCTCAACCCCCCTCAGCTCGGCCAGTGCATCCCGGATGGTTCTGACGCATTCCTCGCTCTGCATGCCCCTGATGGTCAAAGATGCGAAGGCCATTTGAAAGTCTCCTTGATAAAGAACGAGAGAAGACCCTCCTCCCCGTTCCGAAAGGTTAGCACATGCGTGACGGGGATAAAAGACCTTTTTTGCCGAGCGGTTCCGCACACTTGGAGGTCTCCGTGCTATAATCCAGAGGCCGCCATGGACACCGTGGAGAAGCTCTCGATTCTCTCCGACGATTCCCGGTACGACCTGGCCTGCGCATGCGGCACCAGGGAGCAGGACAGGAGGAAGCGGGGACCCGGCGGGGCATGGCTTTACCCCGTGTCCCTCCCCCGGGGAGGGTACTCCGTGCTTCTGAAAACGCTCCTTTCCAACGCCTGCGCCAACGACTGCCGGTACTGTCCCCTCCGGTCGGAGTCCAACGTCCGCAGGTGTACCCTCTCGGTGGATGAAGTGGTCGGGGCCTTCCTGGAGTACCGGCGGAGAAGGGAAGTCTTCGGCCTTTTTCTGAGCTCCGCCGTTCTCCGCGACCCCGACCATACCATGGAGAGGATCAATGCGGTGGCGCGCACCCTGAGGGCGAAGCACGGCTTCAGGGGATACATCCACCTCAAGGTCATCCCCGGAGCCTCCGACGCCGCCCTGGAAGAGTCCCTTTCCCTGGCCACGGCCGTCTCCCTCAATATCGAGACCCCGGGGAGACGCCATTTCGAAACCCTCACCAGAAAGAAGGACTATGAGAGGGACGTCCTGCGTCCCCTCCGGCTGATGGGCAGCCTCACCGCCAGGGGGATGAAGTACTCGGGGGTGAAGTGCACCACCCAGTTCATCGTCGGAGCCTCGGACGAGACGGACACGGAGATCGTCGGTTCGCTCTTCGACCTTTACAGGCGCCACAAGGTCAACCGCATATACTTCTCGGCCTATCAGAAGGGCCTGGGGCACCCCGGCATACCGGGGGAGCGGCAGTTCCTCACCCGGCCCGAGGAGCGCTTCATGCGGGAGCACCGGTTATATCAGGTAGACTTTCTCTGCCGGAAGTACGGCTTCGGGAGAGAGGACATCGTCTTCGACCCCCGGGGCAACCTCCGGCTGGACCGCGACCCCAAGGAGCTCTGGGCGGAGGCCCATCCGGAGTTCTTCCCCGTGCGGGTAAACCAGGCGGACAGGGAAGCCCTTCTCCGGGTGCCCGGCCTGGGGCCGGAGACGGCACGGCGAATCCTTCAAGCGCGGCGCTGCTCACCCCTCCGGAGCCTGGCTGACGTGGGCCTCAAGGGCAAGAGGCTTGCCCGGGCTCTTCCCCACATTCTTTTCGAGTAAGGCTCCTGTCGGCGTTTCAGCTCCCGGTCCCTGCCGCCTCTTTTGCAGGCCCGGGCGCCTCCCTTACGGGCAGGGTGAAGGAGAAGGTGGACCCCTCCCCGGGCTTCGATTCCACCCAGATGCGTCCGCCGTGGCGCTCCACTATCTTCTTGCAGGTGGCAAGGCCGATGCCCGTGCCGGCGTACTCCTTCCGGAGGCGGGTGAATACCTTGAAGATGCGCTCCTGGTCCGTCTCCGCGATTCCGATGCCGTTGTCCCTGACGGAGAAGACCCACTCTTCTCCCCGGCGCTCCGCGCCCACCCGGACGTGGGGCCTCCGGCCTTTCTCCACGTATTTGACGGCGTTGCTCAGGAGGTTCTGGAAGAGCTGGGTGAGCTGCATGGGGTCGGCAACGACGGAGGGGAGCTCCCCCAGGGCCACCTCCGCATGACGCTCCTGGAGCCTCACCCTCAGGTTGCCCATGGCGTGCCTGAGCGCGGTGGCGCTCTGCACCTCCTCGAATCCCCCTCCTCTGGTGCCCACGCGGGCGTACGTGAGAAGGTCCCGGATCAGGGCCTCCATGCGGAGGATTTCCTGGTTGGCGTCGGAGAGGAGCTCGCCGGCCTCGCCCTCGAGCCTGCCCTCGAGCCGCTTCCCCAGGAGCCTCAGGTCGCTGGCCACCGCCAGAATGGGCTCCTTCAGGTCGTGCGAGGCCACGGAGGCGAACTGCTCGAGCTCGGCATTGGAGCGCCGGAGATCCTCCTCCGCCTCCCTGTGGCCCTGTATCTCCCGGGTCAGCGCCTCCGCCATCTCGTTGAAACTCTGCGCCACCTCCCGGGTCTCATCCCTGGCCCGGATGCTGACGCGCACCCGGTGGTCCCCCCGGCTCATGCTCCGGGAGGCGCCAAGCAGCGCCTCCAGGGAGCCGGTGGTGGAAAAATAGATGCCCGCCGAGAGATAGGCCAGGAGGGCGAGGGAAAGGAAGGCAAAAGCGGCCATGGCCGTCTGTCTCCGGAAGAGGCCGTCCACGTGGGCGTCGAGCAGCTCCGAAAGCGCCTCGGTTACCTCGGCATGAAGGGCAAAGCCCGCGCCCATGGCATCCGTCAGCGCCGTGAAGTACTCCTCGGCGCTCAGGGCCGGCCTGTCGCCGTCAACCATTTCGCCGCGCACCAGTCTCAGGGCGCCCTCCATCGGGTCCAGCGCGTCCCCGAGGTCTTCTTCAAGGCCGCTCAGGCCGGGGTTTGCTTCGAAGGCCTTTTGGAGGTTGCTCCTGACCTTCTCCAGGGTCGACCCCGTGATGTCCGAAAGCACGCGAAGCCGCGCCCTTTCTTCCGGGCTGAGGTCTCCCGACGCTATGGCCCCCGCCCCGTATCCCCTCAGGCGCCCCATGTACTCCAGGGCGAGCGGCAGGGTCGAGACGGCCGTCTCCATGAGGTAGTGCCTGTCCAACCTGTCGTCCAGGGTAAGCCCCGTCAGGTCGGCCACATGATTCAGATAGGAGAGGATTTTCCCTATGAGGGCCGTATGCTTCTCGAAGGACTCCTCCGGCGTGAGGGAAAGGGTCTCCTCCCCGAGGTCCGCCCAGCCGGCCCGTATGGCGGCCCACAGCCGGGATGTCTCCGCCGTGCCGAACGGGGGAGCGCCGAAGCGGGCAATCACCTTCAGGTCTTCGTCTATGTCCGCCCGCTTCGTCACGACCATGTCCCTGAAGGAGGAATCGCCCCGGAGATAGGCGTCCGCCAGCCCCCTGTGTTCCTGGACATGGCGGAAAAGCCCTATGACCAGCCTGTTGTACTCGGCGCCCATCCTTTCCTGGCGGGCCTTCTCGATGTTTCCGTGAATCTGCGCCAGGTCCAGAAACAGAAAAACCCCGATGGGCAGCGAGAACGCCGCGGCCACCACAAGCATCTTGCGCGGGTACCGCAGGCGGTCCATGAGGGCGACCGCCGGAGAGAACAAAGTCCTTATCACGCTCTTCCCCTCGCTTCGTATGCAGCCCCATCTTCTCTATGTGAGTGTAGTTTCTCCCGGACGGTTTACGCAAGGCGGAAATAAGGGGACCAGGAACGTGAACGCGGACACGAGAGACTGCACCGCCTTTGCAGTCCTTGATGTTCCAACCCTCTGGGCGGCAGTGCGGTCGAAAACCTGGCTCATTTTGACTAATTCCGGGGGTTTGTGGTATACTTGCGTTTCCGAAACACCTTGATTTTACTGGGAATTGGGGCGTAGCCAAGCGGAAAGGCAGGAGACTTTGGATCTCCCATTCGGAGGTTCGAATCCTCCCGCCCCAGCTCAGCATGGAGGATTTCCCGCATGCCGGACGGCATCACGCTGATTTCGGGCAGTGCGCACCGGGCCCTCTCGGAGGAGGTCTCCCAGACCCTGGGCATCCCTCTGTGCGATGCCCGCCTCTCGCGCTTCAGCGACGGTGAGATATCCGTGCAGATAAACGAGAACGTCCGGGGCTCGGACGTCTTCGTCATCCAGCCCACCTGCACCCCGGTCAGCGACAACATCATCGAGCTCCTGCTCATCGTGGACGCCCTGAAAAGGGCCTCGGCCCGCAGGATCAACACCGTCGTCCCCTACTACGGCTACGCCCGGCAGGACCGGAAGGCCCAGCCCCGCGTGCCCATCTCCTCGAAGCTCATCGCCGACCTTCTCACCGCCGCAGGCATACACCGGGTGCTCACGGTGGACCTGCACGCCGGGCAGATCCAGGGCTTCTTCGACATCCCGGTGGACCACCTTTACGCCTCGCCGGTCCTCGTGGAGCACATCAAGAGGCGGGACTTCAAGGACCTAGTGGTCGTCTCCCCCGACGCCGGCGGCGTGGAGAGGGCCCGGGCCTTCGCCAAGAGGCTCAGGGCGTCCCTGGCCATCGTGGACAAGAGGCGGGAGGCCGCCAACGTGGCCGAGGTCATGAACGTCATCGGCGAGGTGCAGGGCAGGGACACCCTGCTTCTGGACGACATGATAGACACGGCGGGCACAATGGTGCAGGGCGCCAAGGCCCTCAAGGAGCGGGGGGCCAGAAAGGTCTACGCCGCCTGCACTCACGCCGTCCTCTCCGGCCCCGCCATAGACAGGATAAACGCCTCTTCCATAGAGGAAGTCATCGTAACCAATACCATTCCGCTGGACGACAAGCAGGCCGCCTGCGAGAAGCTCCTGGTGCTGAGCATAGCCAAGCTCCTTGCGGAGGCCATAAAGAGGATTCATGAGGAATCCTCGATAAGCTCACTGTTCGTCTGATATCTGCAAGGAGGCAAAGAAAGATGGAAAAATACACCTTGAACGCTCAGGTGAGGGAGAAGGCCGGAAAGGGGGCCGCCCGTTCCCTGAGGCGCGAGGGCCGCGTCCCCGCGGTCATCTACCGGGCGGGCGAATCCACCCCCCTTACCATGGACCACAAGGAGCTCGTCAAGTTCATCAACGTCACGGCCCGGGAGCAGGCGACCGTGGACATGCGGTTCCCCGAGGGCACCAGCAGGCTGGCCCTGTTGAAGGATTACCAGTTGGACCCCGTCAAGGGCGAGCTTCTCCATGCCGACTTCATGGAGATGGCCATGGACGAGGCCGTTACCATCTCCATCCCGGTCATCACGGTGGGAGAGGCCGTCGGCGTCAAGCGCGACAAGGGCATCCTGCAGCACGAGCTGCGGGAGGTGGAGGCCGAGTGCCTGCCCGGGGACATCCCCGGACATATCGAGATAGACATCAGGGGTCTTTCGGCGGGGCACTCCCTGCACGTCAGCGACCTTGCGGTCCCGCCCGGCGTGACCATCCTTACCGACCCGGCGGCCATGGTGGTCACCGTGGCCATGCCGGCCCTGGTCGAGGAGGCTGCGCCCGCCGAAGAGGCCGCCGAAGGCCCCGAGCTCATCAAGAAGGTCAAGCCGGAGGCCGAGGAGGGTTAGTTGTGGGCGCTGGTGGGCCTCGGAAACCCGGGGAGGAAGTACGCCAGGACCAGGCACAACGTGGGTTTCCGGGTTCTGGATGAGCTGGCCCGCCGTCTCGGCCTGACATTCACGGAAAAGGACCTCTGCCTGTTTGCCAGGGGCTCCCTGGACGGCGTGGAGGCCGTCCTGGTGGAACCCCTGACCTTCATGAACCGGAGCGGCCTGGCCGTGCGGCGCGTGCTCCGGCAGGAAGGCATCCCCCCCACTCGGACGGTGCTCGTGCATGACGACCTGGACCTGGAGACGGGGCGCGTCAAGGTGAAACCGGGCGGGGGAGCCGGCGGCCACCGCGGCGTGGAGTCCGTCATCCGGGAGGTGGGCTCTCCCGACTTCATCCATGTGAAGGTGGGCATCGGCCGGGACCCGGACATCCCCCCCGAGGAATATGTGCTCAGACCCTTCGGCGGCGGCGAGCGAGCCCTCGTGGATGAGGCCGTGGCCACGGCGGCCGACGCCGTCGGCGACGTCGTCCTCCGGGGTCCGGAGCGGGCGATGAGCCTCTATAACCGCAGATAGCCCCCAAAGGTGCGAAAAACCGCCATTTGTTTGATTTCCCCCGATACCATCGGTTATCATCACCTATGGACAAGAAGACCGCCGTTCTGGAATCACAGAAATACCTCATGAACACCTACCGGCGTTTCCCGGTGCTCCTGAGGAAGGGCCGGGGGATGAAGGTGTGGGGGCCCGACGGCCGGGAGTTCCTCGATTTCGTCGGTGGCGTGGCCACTAATGTCCTGGGGCACTGCCATCCGAAGGTCGTCGTGGCCATCCAGAAGCAGGCCCAGCGCCTCATCCACGTCTCCAACTTCTACCACATCGAGCCCCAGATAGAGCTGGCCCGCCTGCTCGTGGAAAACTCCTTCGCCGAGAAGGTCTTCTTCTGCAATTCCGGCGCGGAGGCCAACGAGGGCGCCATCAAGCTCGCCCGGAAGTTCTCGGCCGTGCATTATGCGCCGGAGAAACGGGAGATAATCGCCGCCCATAACGCATTTCACGGCAGGACCCTGGCCACCCTGGCTGCCACGGGACAGGAGAAGTTCCAGAAGGGGTTCGAGCCCCTCACCCCGGGCTTCCGCCACGTGCCCTTCGGGGACGCGGACGCCCTGGCCCGGGCCGTAACGGACCGGACCTGCGCGGTCATGCTCGAGCCCATCCAGGGCGAGGCCGGAGTGCAGGTTCCGCCGGAGGACTATCTCAAGAAAGTCGAGCTTCTCTGCCGCGAAAGGGGCCTTCTTTTCATCCTCGACGAGGTCCAGACGGGCATGGGACGCACCGGAACGCTCTTTGCCTGCGAGCAATACGGTGTGGAGCCGGACATCATGACCCTCGCCAAGGGGTTGGGCGGAGGGGTGCCCATCGGCGCCGTGCTTGCCACCGGCCGGGTGGCCGAGGCCTTCGCCCCGGGGGACCACGGAAGCACGTTTGGCGGGAACCCCCTGGCCTGCGCGGCTGCCGTGGCGACGCTTCAGACCGTGCTGGAGAGCGGCTTTCTCCTTGAGCAGTGCCGCCGGATGGGGGCGTACCTGAGCGCGAAGCTCCAGGACCTGAAACGCACGTTCTCCTCCACCGTGGCGGACGTGCGGGGGAAGGGCCTTCTTCTGGGAATGGAGCTGACGCGGGACTGCGGCCCCGTGGTGGAGGCCTGCCTTCAGAGAGGGCTCCTCCTGAACTGCGCGGCGGGAAACGTCCTCCGGTTCATGCCCCCGCTCATCGTGCAGGAAGGGGACATCGACCAGATGGCGCAGGTGCTGGGCGACGTGATGGAGCGGCTGCCCTGAGCAGGGAGAAACGCGCGTTGAAAAAGGATTTCCTCACCATATGGGACCTGACGTCCCGGGAGATTGAGTCGGTCATCGACAGGGCCGTCCGGATGAAGGCGGGCAGGGAGGCCGCAAGCGGCATCCTCCAGGGCAGGAGCATCGGGCTCATCTTCGAGAAATCCTCCACCCGCACCCGGGTCTCCTTCGAGGCCGGCATCTACCAGCTCGGCGCGCAGCCCATCTACATGACCTCGGGGGAAATCCAACTGGGCAGGGGAGAGAGCATCCCCGACACCGCCCGCACTCTCTCGCGGTACCTCGACGCCATCGTCATCCGCACCTTCGGCCATCCGCGCCTGGAGGAGTTCGCCGCCCACGCCACCGTGCCCGTGATAAACGCCCTCACCGACCTGCACCACCCCTGCCAGGCCCTGGCCGACCTGATGACCGTGCGGGAGAAGAAAGGCGCCTGGAAGGGCATCCGGATGGCCTACGTCGGCGACGGCAACAACGTGGCCAACTCCCTGATAGAGGCCGCCTCCCGCGTGGGGATGAGCCTTACCGTGGGCTGCCCCGAGGGCTACGAGCCCGACGCCGACGTCCTCGGGAGGGCCCGGGAGGCGGCACGCGGCGAGGTCGTCGTCCTCCGGGAGCCCCGGGAGGCCGCGGGGCGGGCCGACGTCCTGTACACCGACGTCTGGGTGAGCATGGGCGATGAAAAGGAGGCCGAGGAGAGGAGGCGCAAGTTCCGGGGCTATCAGGTCAACGAGGCCCTCCTTTCCTGCGCCAAGCCCGACGCCGTCGTGATGCACTGCCTGCCGGCGCACCGGGACGAGGAGATAACCGCCGAGGTCCTGGACGGTCCCCGGAGCGTGGTTTTCGACCAGGCCGAAAACAGGCTCCACGTGCAGAAGGCCCTCCTTGCGTTTCTCCTGGGATGAGCATGCCGGATAAAAACAAGGATAAACTCCGTGAGATTCTGAGGAGGCTCAAGAAGGAGTACCCCGGGGTCCGGACGGCCCTCCGCTTCCGCACGCCCTTCGAGCTCCTGGTAGCCACCATCCTCTCGGCCCAGAGCACCGACACCCAGGTCAACAGGATTACGGAGGACCTCTTCCGGAAGTACGTGAAAATCGAAGACTACGCCCACGCCCGCCCGGAACAGCTCCAGCGGGACGTCTCCTCCGTAAACTTCTACAAGAACAAGGCCCGGAGCATCCAGGGCTCCGCCAGGATGATTCTCGAGATGTACGGCGGCGAGGTCCCCCGCACCATGCAGGAGCTTCTCACCCTGCCCGGCGTGGCCCGGAAGACGGCCAACATCGTCCTCAGCAACGCCTTCGGCATCAACGAGGGAGTAGCCGTGGACACCCACGTGGGCAGGCTCTCCCAGCGCCTGGGGCTCACCCGGCAGGACGACCCGGTGAAGATAGAGAAGGACCTCATGGCGCTCACCCCCCGGGCGGACTGGTCCACCCTGTCGCACCTGCTCATCTTCCACGGCAGGAAGGTCTGCGTGCGGCACGGCGAGTGCGTCCTGTACGACATCTGCCCCTCCCGGAACATCTGACAACCCAAGCCAGTACTCTCTAAATAGATTCCATTACAATTTTTTATATATTCATTAACTCATCTGTCCCAACGCGTCATTCCCCGATGTGATTACTGATTAAATCTCGATTCCCTATGGGAATATACGAGGCGGAATGCCAATTTTTGTTAATTAAAAAACTTCACATTTTGATAAAAACTCTTGACATGCTCCACATTTTTCAAGATACTATGGGCATCCGACTTAAACCCTTTTAAACAAAGGAGGAGTCATGAGGAAACCGTTAAAGGCAGTCGTTTTATTGTTAATGTTCCTTGCAGCCGTTTTCCTGTTCGGGTGCGAGGGCGACAAGGGCGACACGGGCGACACGGGCCCGGCAGGCACGTCCGGCACAAGCATCGGAACCCTCAGTGGGACGGTGACTTTCGACGACTTCCAGGGCAACCCCGTGCCCCTTTCGGGTGTTGCGGTCTCCAGCAGCCCCGACCAGGGCAGCGCAACGACCGCAGCCGACGGGACGTATTCA
>JARRLN010000023.1 GCA_037386965.1 Nitrospirota bacterium | reverse complement strand
AAAAAATCCGGGAGAAAAGTATGTCCACTCCTGTCGTTATGGAAAGCAGTATCCCCGGCTATCAGCCGCGCCGGGGCAAGGTTCGGGATATTTATGACCTTGGAGAAAATCTGTTAATGGTCGCCACCGACCGAATTTCAGCATTTGATGTCGTATTACCAAAAGGAATTCCTTATAAAGTGGCATTATTCTTGCTGCACAACCTTATACACTTGCAGCCCGACAACGACGCCTACTGGTCTGGTACTGAGGCCGCCGACCCTGATGTCGCATGGGTCTTTTACTTCGACTACGCGGTCGGCTTCGACCCTGGCCTTCAGGCCATGGAACGTAAGTCCTTCAACTTATTCGCCTGGGCTCTGCGCCCCGGCGATGTATCTGCCGTTCCGGAACCGGGGACCATGCTCTTCCTGGGGATGGGACTGGCAGGAATGGCGCTGGTCAGAAAGAGATTGGGGCGCATACATCGATAGGTGATTGGGTTATTTGAGTCATTCCGTCATTTAATCTTCGGGGAGTGCAAGGGGTGAATCCTCCCCGAGTAAGGAGGAGTTATGTATTTGAAAACACATTTCGG
Organism: Nitrospirota bacterium; assembly: GCA_037386965.1. Classification (NCBI taxonomy): domain Bacteria; kingdom Pseudomonadati; phylum Nitrospirota; species Nitrospirota bacterium. Next base: position 25,386 of record JARRLN010000023.1, on the reverse strand, counting down.
CCGAATTAAGTTATTAGCGATTATATTAGGGTTAACCTTTTTTACCGCGTCTGAGGCAAGCGCGACGCCGGTCACATTTGATTTCTCTGGTTTTGAGGTCATTGAAGCATTCGAGGGCACGGAAGGGACCGAAACCGCAACGCTTGCAGGATCAGTTTCTTTGGGTGATTCGGTTTCGGGCAGCCTCGAATACGATTCTGACACGGGACAGCTGAATTCGGTGGACATTAATATCAATGATGCTATTTTCTACTCCGGACCACCGGCGAGTGCATATCAGAATGTACAAGTCCAAGACAACGTACCGTACGACTCTTTGAGGTTGTGACGACACACTCCTTGCCACTTAGCAATTTAACCCTACCTTCAGGCGTTACAGACAATCTCGTTTATCTGCAGGCGGGGTTGTCCTTATTCAATACTGACGGGTCCCTTTACTCCGGAACATCACTACCTGCAGGGCTTAACCTCGACGACTTTGATTGGGGTCGAGTCCATCTCTGGACTTGGTTTCCGGACCTCGATGGTGATGGCATCGGCAATACAGCATGGAGAATCTTTGCCGACTACCATAGCATCGGTACTACCGTTCCTGAACCATCAACATTGCTCCTGTTTGGAAGTGGTCTGTTCGGACTTGGTGCATTCAGGAAGAAATTTAAGAAGTAGAACCTCTACAAATTAAACTAACCGTCATAGCAGAGTCATAAAGTCTCACATTGCTGTCGTAATCCTCAGTACGCACCGCAGAATGCCGCCTTGCACTGTTCTATAACCAGAGAGTCATTAACGATTGGATGCTACAAGTGGGATAGCCTACTTGAAATGCTTCTTGAAACAGATGGTTATGCCGCTTCGCAGCGTATAAGGCAAAAGGTTATTGCATAACATCTTGTATATATCCATCATAAGAGTTTCATATACCTGAAAATAGTTATACCCCCTCCTCTGTGTGACAGTTAATCCAGCCTCATCTCCCAAAGCAATAAGCTCCTTAAATGTGTACTCCCTCACATGTCCGTGCGGAGACTTACTGCTATCGGGAGGTAAATCAAAAGGATTAATCCCGGCCAACAAGGTAAGCCTCTGTCTCAGACCGGCAGCGTTCGGTGTTTGCACAAATAATAAACCATCGTCTTTCATTAACTTAATAAGATAAGAAAAGATGGCTTTTGGTGAAACCAGCACGTGCTCTAATACTTCCGCTAATACAATTACTGAGAATTTACCAAAGTTCTTATGATTAGCTGCATCAAGAACATCATAAAGATCAAAAATGAAATGTTCTCGCCCACAGAACTGTTTGCTTCCTTTTTTATTGTCAAGAGTATATACATTAGGTGTTATGAAGTGTTTAATTAGAGCTGTTTGAGGAGCCACTCCAATATCCAGAATACTAAAACCAGATTTTTCAGATGTGTCGCAATTAGTTTCTTGAAGAGAATCAGCAATGAAATTTATTAAATATGCATATCTTTCTCTATGAAATTTGACATATTTAAAGTCAGACAAATTCCAGTCTCTGAAAAAAGTGAGAACGTCTTGTCCTGTAATGTGTTTCATTAGAAATAATTTATCATAACCCTAATTGATTTTCAAACCAGACAATACGCCTAATTCCAACAAGGAACTTGCCAGGATGGCTTCCGCAGTGTAGGGACTTGTTTCTGCAAAACACTTATACGGGTTTTGTATGCATGCAAACACTGCCTCATAATAAGAACTCTGCGTCTTCGTAGGTGAAAGTTCGGTAAATCAACGGAACCGGCCCCTCACGTCATCACCGGCCCCGTCCAACGTCGAACGAGAAAGCGGTCACCCTCCTACAGCTTCGCCACCGCCGCCCCTATCCTCTGCTATCCTCTGCACCGCGCGCTTGATGTCCTCCATGGCCGTGGCGTAGGAGATGCGGACGAAGTTATCGTCCCCGAAGGCCTCCCCCGGCACGAGAGCCACACCGGCTTCCTCCAGAAGATACGCCGCCAGCTCGAGGGAGCCCTTTACCCGGCCGCCGTACAGGGCGCTGGTGTTGGGAAAGACGTAAAAGGCTCCGCCCGGGGAGAGGCACGTGATGCCCCTGACGGCGTTCAGGGCCTGCACCAGGTACCTTCTCCTCGCGTCGAACTCCCGGCGCATCTCCTCCACCGAGTCCTGGGGACCGGTGAGGGCCTCCAGCGCGGCCCACTGGGCGATGCTCGCGGGGTTGCTCGTGGACTGGCTCTGGATGTTCGTCATCGCCTTGATAACCGGGGCGGGACCGGCGGCATAGCCGATTCTCCATCCGGTCATGGCGTAGCTCTTGGAAACGCCGTTTACCACGATGGTCTTCTCCCTGGCCTCCCCGCCCAGGGAGGCCAGGCTCACGTGTTCGGCGCCGTCGTAGAGGAGCTTCTCGTATATCTCGTCGGAGATGACCATGACGTCGTGGCGGGCCACGACGCGGGCTATCTCCTCCAGCCTCTCCCTCGTGTAGCACGCACCGGTGGGGTTTGAGGGGGAGTTCAGAACGAGGGCCTTGGTGCGCGGGGAGACGGCGGCCTCCAGGTCCTCGGCCCGGAGCATGAAGCCCTCGGACTCCTCCGTCCTGACGATGACCGGTGTGGCGCCCGCAAGAAGCGCCTGGTCGGGATAGCTCACCCAGTACGGGGCGGGGATGATGACCTCGTCGCCGGGGTCCAAGAGGGCCTGGGCGATGTTATAGAGGGTATGCTTGGCCCCGCAGGAGACCATCACTTCCTCCCGCGAGTAGGACAGGCCGTTGTCCTTCCGGAGCTTCTCGATGACGGCGTCTTTCAGCGGCAGGATGCCGCCCACGGGGGTGTACTTGGTCTCACCGGCCCGTATCGCCCGTATGGCCGCCTCCTTGATGTTCCCGGGAGTATCGAAGTCCGGCTCCCCCACGCCGAAATTGACGACGTCCACCCCCCGGGCCTTCATCTCCTTGGCCCGGGCGTCCATGGCAAGGGTGGGCGACGGCTTGATGCTCTTGACCCGCTCCGACAGCATGTATCCCTCCCGGCTCCGGTTTTTTGAGATTCTATCATACCACGCCGCCCGGAGAGGGAAACCGCCCTTGCCCCGGAAGTGCGATATAATGCTCTCATGGCAGAGCAAATCCTCACGGCAGAGATGAGGGAGCAGCTCAAGCAGAGCTTCGCCCTCCTGAAGGAGCCCGTCACCCTGATGCTCTTTACCCGGGAGGGCGTCAACGACCAGTACAACGACATCCTCCGCGAGCTTCTGCGCGAGATATCCTCCATGGAGGAGAGAATCCGCCTCGAGGAACACTCCGTAGGGGACGAGGCGTCCCGCAGGTACGGCGTGGAGCGCTCCCCCACCCTTCTGGTAAGCCCCGGGACGTACGACATCCGCTTCACGGGAGCCCCCCTGGGCGAGGAGGGAAGCACCCTCCTCGGGGCCGTCGTCATGGCCTCCACCGGCCGAGGGGAGATGGCGGAGGATTCGCGGAAGCGCCTGCAAAGGACAAAGGAGAAGCGGCGGGTGCGCGTCTTCGTCTCCCCCACCTGTCCCTACTGCCCGCAGCAGGCCACCTATGCCCTGGCCGCCGCGGTGGAGCGTCCGGACCTGGTCTCGGCCGAAGTCGTAGAGATATACGAGAACCGGGACCTGGCCGAGAAGTTCGGGGCCCTGTCCGTGCCCAAGACGTTTATCAACGACCGGGAGACCTCCTCGGGGCTTGAATCCGAGGAAAGCTTCATGGAGGCGGTGGTCCGGGGCCGCGCGGCCGAGCACATACCCGCCGTGGGCCCGGAGGAGATAAAGGACCTGGACGTGGCCATCGTGGGTGGAGGGCCCGCGGGGTTGACCGCGGCCATCTATGCGGAGCGAAGCGGGCTCAGGACCGCCGTGTTCGAGGGCAGCGTCCTGGGCGGGCAGGTGGCCGTCACGCCCGTCGTAGAGAACTACCCGGGGTTTCAGATGATTACGGGAAAGGCCCTGGTGGACCTCATGACCAGGCACGCCATGCAGTACGCTCCCTTGCTGACAGGGGCGGCGGTCAAGGACGTCAGGCGTACGGAAAAGGGCTTTCGCGTAGTGGCCACCCGGGGCACGTACAACGCCCGGGCCGTCATCCTGGCCACGGGCGCCACCCACCGCACTCTGGGGGCGCCCGGCGAGAGACGGCTTACGGGCAGGGGCGTGAGCTACTGCGCCACCTGCGACGGCTATCTCTATCGCGAAGGCAGGAGCGTCATGGTGGTGGGAGGCGGCAACTCCGCCCTCACCGACGCCCTCTACCTGGACAGCCTGGGGGCCCATGTGCGAATCCTCCACCGCCGCGAGACACTGAGGGCCGAAGAGCGGCTTCAGCAGGGCGTCTTTCAACGCAACATAGAGGTCATGTACCGCACCCGCATTGTGGAAATCCTGGGCAAGGACAAAGTGCAGAAGGTGAAGCTCGAGGACCTGGCGACAGGTGAGACGCGCACCGTGAAGACGGACGCCGTCTTCGTCTCCATCGGCTATGAGCCCGTCAACGACATAGCCCGTAAACTGGGGCTGGAACTGGACCGGGAGGGCTACGTGCGCACCGACGACCGCCAGCGCACGGCAATCCCCTTCGTTTACGCCGCGGGCGACGTGACGGGGGGCGTCAAGCAGATAGCGGCCGCCGCCGGACAGGGCAGCAGCGCGGCCATCAGCGCCTTCGAGGACCTTTCAAACCCCTACTGGAGGCGCCCCGGACAGGCCGCCGCCCCGGGTGCGGAGGGCGCATAATACTGAAACCTATCTCAAAATCAGATTTGCACAGCATCTGGCCTTTTGACGTCATTCCCCGCCCCCGCCTTCGCGGGGGTAAACTGCGGCGGGAATTCAGCGTTTTCAAGCCCTTCCGGATGCCCGCTTACGACATGCGGACATGACAAATTAAACCACTTTGATTTTGAGATAGGTTCTAACCAGTTAGTTTTGCACATTCCATTGAAGCCTGAAACAATGATTATTTTAAGGCAGGTGGTCGGCACCGGCACGTCGGTTCTTTAATGCGCACAGCAATAAGAGGGGCCTCCCCCCGGGGGGAGGCCCCTCGTTTCGTTTACGACAGCCCCTCAGCGGACGTCTCACTCCTCGGTGCTGATGGCCTCCACCGGGCAGATGCCGACCAGCTCGTCGCAGTCACACGCACTGCACGCGTCGCCGATGACGTGGGCCTTGCCGTCGTCGCCCATCTCTATGGCATCGGGGCACATCTCAACGCAGGACTCACATCCTTCGCAGGTATCCAGGTCTATCACCAACTTCATTCCCACACCTCCTTGAGAGTTTTAAGCGGCTAGTCGCCTTCTTCGAAATTCTTCAGGAACTGCCATATCTGCACGCCCAGATAGACGCACTTCACGCCGTCCATGCACTGGTCGGCGTCCGCCTTCTCCAGATGGGTCTCAAGCTCATGGTCGCCCTTCTTCAGATGGACCATCCAGGCGTTTTTCCGCTCGTCGAAGCGGAGGCCCATGCTGATGCCGTGGCGCTCGATCTCGGGGTACATCTCGCGAATCTTGTCGGCAAGGGCCGCCTGAGTATAACCCATGAAGTCCCTCCTTGCTCATTTAACTTTAACGTCCGGAAAGCCTGAGGCGTCTATGATGAAAATCATATATGTCCGGCCGGGAAAATTCAAGGGCTTTTTCCCCGCTCCTTCCCGCTTAGGTGCTCGAGGGCCCGGCGCGCCGCCGATGTCTCGGCCTCCTTCTTGCTCGTGCCCTTTCCCGTGCCGTACCGCACGCCCGCTATCAGGACTTCCATGGTAAAGACCCGCCGGTGTTCCTCGCCATGGACCGCCTGGAGGCGATACTCCGGCAGGACTCCGAAGCGCATCTGGCTCTCCTCCTGCAGTTGGGTCTTGTAATCGGCATACTCGCGCGAGGCCACGGCCTTTTCAAGCCTCTCACCCAGCGAGCGGAGGGTGAAATCCCTGGCCGCCTCAAGGCCGCCGTCCAGGTAGACGGCGCCTATGACGGCCTCTGCCGCGTCGGCGAGGATGGAGCGCTTCTCCCGCCCACCGGAGTCCTCCTCCCCCCTGCCCAGCCGCAGATACTCCCCCAGGGATACCGTCCGGGCCATCCAGGCCAGCACGCTTCCACGCACCATATGGCTCTTGATGCGGGACATCACGGACTCGGGATGCTGCTCCTTCAGGCCGAAGAGGTAGTCCACGACCACAAGGCCCAAAACGGCGTCGCCCAGAAACTCCAGGCGTTCGTTGTGCTCCGCCTCGGGGTTCTCGTGCTGATAGGACTTGTGGGTGAGGGCCTCGAGGAGAAGCCCGGGGTCGGCGAAGCGGTAGCCTATTTTCTCCTGAAGCCCCGAAAGGTCGGGGACCGGGGGCTCACTTCTCAAATTGTTTGAAAAGGAGGCAGGCGTTGGTGCCGCCGAAGCCGAAGGAGTTGCTCATGGCACAACGGACCGCGCGCTCCCGGGCCTTGCCCGCCGCGTAGTCGAGGTCGCACTCCGGGTCGGGGTTCTCAAGGTTTATCGTGGGAGGGATCACGCCGTCGACGATGCTCATGACCGTCGCCACGGCCTCCACGCCGCCGGCCGCACCCAGGAGATGCCCCGTCATGGACTTGGTCGAGCCCATCACGAGCTTGTAGGCATGCTGGCCGAAGACCGTCTTGACGGCCGTGGTCTCAATCTCATCGCCCTGTTTCGTCGAGGTGCCGTGGGCGTTTATGTAGTCCACTTCCCCGGGGGACAGGCCGGAGTCCTTCAGGGTGAGCGCCATGCACCGGGCGGCACCCTCCCCCTCCGGGGCGGGAGCCGTCATGTGATAGGCGTCGCCGGTCATGCCGTAACCCACCACCTCGGCATGAATGCGGGCGCCCCGCCTGAGGGCCCCGTGCATCTCCTCCAAGACGACAATGCCCGCGCCCTCGCCCATGACGAAGCCGTCCCGGTCCCTGTCGAAAGGACGGGAGGCGCGCTCCGGCTCGTCATTGCGCGTGGAGAGGGCCTTCATGGCGTTGAACCCGCCGATGCCCAGGGGGGTGATGCACGATTCCGCGCCGCCGCTTATCATGGCGTCGGCATAGCCCCGCTGGATGAGGCGGAAGCTGTCGCCGATGCTGTGGCTCCCCGTGGCGCAGGCCGTCGCCGCGGCCGAGTTCGGCCCCTTGGCACCGAAGAGCATGGAGACATGCCCCGCGGCCAGGTTGATGATGACCATGGGGATGAAAAACGGCGTGAGGCGGCGGGGACCGCGCTCCAGCACGACCTTGTGGTACCTCTCGATGGCCGGCAGCCCTCCCATGCCCGAGCCGATGATGACGCCCACGCGCTCGGCGTTCTCCGGCGTAACCGCGAGGCCCGCGTCCTCCATGGCCATCGTGCTCGCCGCCACAGCCATGTGCATGAAGCGGTCCATCTTCTTGACCTCTTTGGGCTCGATGTACCGCTCCGGGTCAAAGCCCTTCACCTCGCCGGCAATGCGCGTGGCGAAGTCGGTTGCGTCGAACTGGGTAATGGGGCCGATGCCGCTTTTGCCGGCCCGCATGGCCTCCCAGGTCTCCCGGGTCCCCACGGCCAGGGGGCTCACCACGCCCAGGCCGGTTACGACAACGCGTCTCGGCTCCGTCATCCCTTCTTGCTCTTGATGTAGTTGACGGCGTCCCCCACCTTGAGGATTTTCTCGGCTTCCTCGTCGGGTATCTCCACGCCGAAGGCCTCCTCGAAGGCCATGACCAGCTCCACGGTATCCAGAGAGTCAGCGCCCAGGTCGTCAACGAATGACGCTTCCTCCGTCACTTCCGAAACATTGACACCCAGCTGCTTCGCAATGATTTCCTTGATCTGCTCTTCCATCCTTCCTCCTCCGGTTTCTTTCTCGTATGGGTGAAGCGCTACATATACATGCCGCCGTTTACGTGAAGGACCTGTCCCGTGATATATCCGGCCTCGGGCGAAGCGAAAAACGCCACGGCTGCGGCCACGTCCTCGGCGGTCCCGAACTCCCCGAGGGGGATGGCCCGCCGCATCTCTTCCTTGACGTTCTCCGGCAGGGCGTCCGTCATGGCCGTGACGATGAAGCCCGGGGCCACGGCGTTCACCGTGACGCCGCGGCTTGCGTACTCCCGGGCGGCGGTCTTCGTCAGCCCCACGATGCCCGCCTTCGAGGCACTGTAGTTCGCCTGCCCGGGGTTGCCCATGAAGGCCACCACGGAGGCGATGTTGACGATGCGCCCGTGGCGCTGCTTGGCCATGAGCCTGACGGCCTCCCTGGTGCAGAGGAAGACGCTCTTGAGGTTGACGCTGAGCACCGCATCCCAGTCCTCCTCCTTCATGCGCATGAGGAGGGCGTCGCGGGTGATGCCGGCGTTGTTGACGAGGATGTCCAGGCGCCCCATCCGCTCCTTGACCTCGCCCACCCCCCGGGCGACATCCCCGGCATTGGCCACGTTCATGCGTAGGGCTAGGGTGCGCACACCCTCCTTCTCGAGCTCCGAGGCGGTTTCCCGGGCCTCCTGCTCGCCGATGTCGGCCACGACCAGGTCCGCGCCCTTGCGGGCGAGGTTCCGGCCAATGGCCTTTCCGATGCCCCGTGCCCCGCCTGTGACGAGCGCGACCTGTCCCTTGAGTTCCATCAATGCCTCCCCCGGAAAAATAGGCTTTATTCTACCAAAGGGCCTGTTTCCTTTTCCAGTTTTTCCCTGCCGCAGCGCAAGCCGCAGGCAGCGCGCCGCCCTACAGTTTGCCCGGGAAGCGCCCCCCGTTCAGTTAGCCAAATCACACCGAGGCGCTCCCCACCCCGGGGGCCGTGCGCCTTCGCCTCTTTATGAGCTTTTCCACCTCCACGGCTACGAAGACCACCGAGGAGACCCCGAGCGTAATGCCCAGCTCTCCGGCCGTCAGGGGCTCGGTCTTGAACACGGGGTTCAGGAAGGGCACGTAGATGGTCGCCATCTGAAGGACCAGCGTCAGCACGAAAGCCCCCAGGAGGGGCATGTTGCTCAGAAGGCCCTGGCGAAAGACGCTTTCGGTCTCGGAGCGGACGGCAAGGACGTTGCCCATCTGGCTCAGGCACAGGACCGTAAAGACCATGGTCTGCCAGTGGGCCGTCCCCGCCTCTATGGCCCAGGCCTGGGTTCCTATGCAGAGGAAGCCCATGAGGAGGCCCACCCAGACGATGAAGAAACCCAGCCCGTGCGCGAATATGCTCTCCTGGGGATGCCGGGGCGGCCGGCTCATCACGTCCTTCTCGGCGGGCTCCATGGCCAGGGCGAGCCCCGGGAGGCCGTCGGTGACCAGGTTTATCCAGAGGATATGGATGGGCAGAAGCGGGACGGGCAGGCCGAAGAAAGGCGCGAGAAAGATGGTCCATATCTCTCCGGAGTTGCTGGCCATGGTGTACTTGATGAACTTCCGGATGTTGTCGAATATCTTCCGCCCCTCGCCGACCGCACGGACGATGGTGGCGAAGTTGTCGTCAAGAAGAACCATGTGGGCCGACTCCTTGGCCACGTCGGTCCCCGTCACCCCCATGGCCACCCCGATGTCCGCACGCTTGAGGGCGGGGGCGTCGTTGACCCCGTCGCCGGTCATGGCGACGAACTGCCCCCGCTCCTGCAGGGCCTTGACGATGCCGAGCTTCTGCTCCGGGGCCACCCGCGCGTATGCCTGGATGTGCTCGACCCTTTGTTCAAACTCCTCCAGGGGGAGCCTGGAGAGCTCCCTCCCCGTGGTCACGCCCTCCTCGCCCTCCCGCATGATGCCGATGCGGCGCGCGATGGCCCTGGCCGTGATGGGGTGGTCCCCCGTAATCATCACCGGCCTGATGCCCGCGCTCTTGCAGAAGTCCACGGCCCGGGCCGCCTCCTCGCGCGGCGGGTCCATCAGGCCCACAAGGCCGATGAGGGTAAGGCCGTTTTCCACGTTCTCCGAAGACATGTCCCCGGGCCTCTCATCCCACCACCGCACGGCCATCCCCAGGACGCGGAGGCCATCGGCCGCCATGCGGTCGTTGACGCGGTGAATCTTCTCCGGGTCCAGGGGGACCCGGCCCTCCGCGGTGAGGACGTCCACGCACCGTCCGGAAAGCACGTCCACGGCCCCTTTGGTGAAGGAGACGAATCCTCCGTCCCAGGCGTGCACGGTGCTCATGAGCTTTCGCTCCGAATCAAAGGGCACCTCCCCCACCCTGCCGAAGGCCGCCTCGGCCTCCTCCTTGGCAAGGCCCTTCGCCCCCGCCGCGTTATGGAGGGCAACCTCCGTGGGGTCGCCGATGACCGCGCCCCCCGCAGTGCGCCGGGCGTCGTTGCTCAGGGCCATGCCGTGAAGAAGGAGCGGCCACGGGGCATCCCTGTCTCCGCCCCCGGGCGCCGGAAGCTCCGCAATCCTCCAGACCCTGCCGTCGGCGTAGACCTCCTCCACGCTCATGCGGTTGAGGGTGAGGGTCCCTGTCTTGTCCGAGCAGATGTAGGTGACCGAGCCCAGGGTCTCCACGGCGGGAAGCTTCCTGATGAGGGCGTTCTGCCGGACCATCTTCTTCGCCCCCAGGGCCAGCGAGATGGTGACCACGGCGGGCAGGGCCTCGGGTATGGCGGCCACCGCCAGGGAAATGGCCGTCAGGAGCATGAGAAAGGCGGGCTGGCCCCTCAGAAGCCCCACCGCGAAGACCACCGCGCAAATGACCAGGACAGCCACGGCCAGTTTCTGGCCGAACCGGGCCAGCCGCTTCTGGAGCGGTGTCCTGACCTCCTCCTCTTCCTGCAGCATGGAGGCAATGCGTCCCAGCTCCGTCTGCATCCCGGTGGCCACCGCCACGCCCGCCCCGCGACCGTATGCCACGGTGGTGCCCTTGTAAAGCATGTTCCGCCTGTCCCCCAGGGGGAGCGAAGGGTCCCGGAGGGTCCGCGTCTCCTTGTCCACGGGGGCGGACTCGCCTGTGAGGGCCGCCTCCTGGACCTTGAGCTGCACGCCCTCCGTCAGGCGGACGTCGGCCGGCACGATATTTCCCGCCTCCAGATGCACCACGTCCCCCGGGACGACCTCGCTCACCTGCACTTCCCGGGCCATGCCCTCCCGCATCACCGTGGCCGAGGGCTCGGCCATCTGCTTCAGGGCCGCCATGGCCCTCTCGGCCCGGTACTCCTGGACAAAGCCAATGACGGCGTTGAGGACGACGATGACGATGATGGCCGCCGTGTCGGAGACGCCACCGATAAACCCCGAGACGACCGCCGCGAGAATAAGGACGATGATCATGAAGTCCTTGAACTGGTCGAGGAACATCATGAAGACGGTGCGGGGCTTCCTCTCACGAAGCTCGTTGGGCCCGTACTCCTCGAGCCGCCTCTGGGCCTCTTCCGGGCTCAGCCCCCCGGGGGGGCTCCCCAGAGCCTCGCGCGTCTGTTCGATGCTTTTTTGATGCCAGTTCATCAGACCGTCCTCAACCTGCTATCTTACCGCATTTCTGCTCCGCCCCACATCTCCCGTGCGTCCTGCATGAACAGGTTGACAGCCGGCCGTTCTCTGCTAGAATGTGGCAGGGAGATTAATGGGATGCTATCCATCGAGATGCCGGCCGGAACCCTCTGGGCCTTCATGGCCCAGCAGTGGGGCGGTTATCCCGGCTGGGGGAGCGGGTACGGCTCGGGCCTGGGCCTGGGTTTGGGGCTGGGCCTGTTCGGATGGCTCTTCCACCTCGCCTTGTGGCTGGCGGTCCTTTTCGGTCTGGCCGTGTTCATCCGGTGGGCCATCCTCTCGCGCCGCGAGGAGCCCCACCGGGAAAAGGACGCCCTGGACATCCTCCGGCACCGTTACGTCCGGGGCGAGATAAACCGGACCGAATTCGAGGAGAAAAGGCGGGGGCTGGAAGGCTGAGAGAAACCGCATTTCTCTTCGCAGCACGATTCCGTCTTCAGTCTGCAAGCTCCCGCCATAGAAGGGTTTTTCTCCGGCGGTTTCGTAAGGGAGGCGTGCGCAGGCCCTCTCCGGGCTGTATCCCTCCCGGGGTGTCCCGCAGCGTCCCGGATAGAGTACAATAGCTCCGAGATGGCGGACCCCCGGAAGATATACTTCTCCGGCGTGGGGGGGAGCGGCGTTTCGGCCCTCGCCCTCTTCGCGCGGATGCAAGGCCAGGACGTCGTGGGCTCCGACCGGGCCTTCGACCAAGACCCCGGCCACCCCCTGAAGAAGCGGCTCGAGGCCGCAGGCATCCGCCTGGTCCCCCAGGACGGGAGCGCCCTCACCCGCGAGTTCGGCCTCGTGGTGATGAGCACAGCGGTGGAGCCCGACCGGCCCGAGGTGCTCCGGGCCAGGAAGCTCGGCATTCCTCTCAGGACGCGCCCGGAATATCTGGCCGAGCTGTGCTCGGCCTTCGAGAGCACCGCCCTGAGCGGCACCAGCGGAAAGTCCACCGCCGCGGGCCTCCTGGCCTGGCTCATGGAGCGCCTGGGGCTGGGCCCCAACTTCCTCGGGGGCGGCAGGGTCAAGCAGTTCGCCTCGGAGGTGAACCCGGGGAACGCCCTCTCCGGGTCTTCCCGCCGCCTCGTGCTGGAGGCATGCGAGTCCGATGGGACCATCGTCACCTACCGGCCCCGGGACACCGTCCTTCTGAACCTCGCCCTGGACCACCACCGGGTGGAGGACACGCAGGAGATGTTCCGGGCCCTGGCCGGAAACACCTCGGGCGCGGTCATCGCCAACGCCGACGACCCCAACCTGGCCCCCGTCATCCCCCCCGGGGCGCTGACTTTCTCCCTGCGGGAGACCTCGGCCTTCAGGGCCGCCGACCTGGTGCTCGGGCCCCTGTCAAGCGAGTTCACCGTGGGCGGGACGAAGGTGCGGCTGAGCCTTCCCGGCAAGCACAACGTCCTGAACGCCCTGGCCGCCCTGGCCGCCCTTTCGGCGATGGGCGTGCCGGTGCGGGAGGCCATCCCCCATCTGGCGGAGTTCGAGGGCATCGAGCGGCGGTTCGACCTGCACCTGGACGAGGGTGGGCGCCTGGTGATAGACGACTACGCCCATAACCCCCACAAGATAGCGGCCCTCATGGCCTCGGTGCGGGCCCTCCGGGCAAGCGCCTGCTACGTCTTTCAGCCCCACGGCTACGGCCCCACCCGCCTCATGCGGGAGGAGTACATCCAGGCCTTCGCATCGGGCCTGCGCGACGCCGACCGGCTCCTTCTCCTTCCCATCTTCTACGCCGGCGGGACGGCCGCCAGGGACATATCGAGCGAGGACCTCGCCGCAGGGGTGCGCAACAGGGGACGCCGCGCCGAGACGGTCCCGGACAGGGCCGCACTCCTGGAGGCCCTGGGAGAAGAGGAGGCCGTGGTGGTGATGGGCGCCCGCGACGAGAGCCTCTCGCACCTGGCCCATATGATAGCGCAGAAACTTACCGGGGCCGCCGCCTGAGCCGGCGCAACGGCCCGGCCTTTCTCCATACGTTGGTTGTGCAGAAGCGGCCGGGTGCTCATGCGCCTTGCGGGGACAGGGCGTGGAAATGGCAGCAGCCGGGATGAAAGCAATCACTGCGGAGAAGACGCCCCCATGTGAAGGCATCTCAACGGCGACATCAAAGCACCGAAGCCCCGCCCTTCAACGAATAGGAAGAAGCAGCGGAGGGATGTCCGGTTTCTCACGGAGCCCCAGGACGCTCCTCATGGGTGCGCGGGGAGGAACGGGCCTCGAATTTATCACACCAGCCGCCGGCCGAAAGATAGATGTCATTGAGCTTGCATATTCCGTCTTCCTTGCGTACCGAGGCATGGGCGGAACTCAAGGCCGTCATGCCCTTGTAGACGGACTCCAGGTACTCCGGGGAATTATTGAAATGCAGACAGTGCCGGCAGCGTTCGTCTCCGTTGTTGCGGCTCACCTTCGCCTCCCGTCAATGGCTCTCCACCCGGCCCATTTGGCTCCGGCCGCGCAATGCGCGGCCGGAGCCGACGGAGGGGTCCTAATGGGCCAGATGCGACCAGTATTCTATGAACACCAAGGTCGACAATATGAACCCTAAGGTCACGTTAACGACGACTCCCGACGTAAACGCCCAGAAAGGCTTGGCGCCCGTACGGGCGAGTTCGCGGAACCGGGTCGTCAATCCGATGCTGAAGAAGCAGAATATGAAGGCCCATGTGCGAAGGGCCTTGATAGGGCCGACGAGCAGGGGTTTGACGACCTTGTTGTAATCGGCGAAACTGTAATTGCTCGCGATGATGGTCATGATGATGGAGGCCAGCACAAAGCCGATGACGAACTTCGGGAAGCGCCACCATATCTCGGCCGCTTGGGGTTTTTCGCCGGTCTTCACTTCCCACTTCGTCGTGGCTATGAGGGCCATCACGAACGCCCAGATGCCTATCCAGACGTCGCGGCCGACGACCTTCATGAGGGTAAATCCCCATACCGCGTCGTCCGGCGTGCCGCCAATGCCCGAGACGTGGCCGGCCAGGTTCCCGTATGCCTGGGCGGCGGCAAAGCCGGCGGCGTCGGCAAACTCCGACGTCCCTATCCAGGCCCCCGCGACGCCGGTGGCAAGGTGCAGGCCGCGGGAGACCAGCGGCAGGAAGAAGATCATGACGATCGCCCAGAGAATCACCATGGTGATGGCGATGGGCGCGTGCTCCTTCTTGGCCCCGACGGCGCCGGCGATGGCGATGGAACCGGACACGCCGCACACCGCGCCTCCGGCCCCGAGCGTGGCGGCCAGCCTCCGGTCGAGCCCCATCTTCTTCGCAACGAAATAGATGACCAGGAACGTGGTGATCGAAACGATCGAGGCCTGCACGATGGCTACCGGTCCGGCCCAGATAATGAGCGTGAACGGCAGGGTGGCGCCAAGCAGAACGATGCCTGTCTTGATGTAGTACTCAACCCGGAATCCAGTGTCCATCCACTTCGGCAGCCCGATGAGGTTGGAGATGAGCATGCCCAGCACAAGGGCCACCAGCGGCGGCTCCAGGTTGTAGTGGTGGGCCTGGTCCCACGCACCGATCATGAAGATGATGATGGAAAACACGTAAATGAACACGAAAGAGGGGAAGAATTCCGAGAGCTTGAACCTCAATGCCTTCATGCTGATGCTCAAGATGACCGCCCACATGATGAACTGCGCTACGTACTGGCCGAGATGCGCCGTGAAGTGCGACCCCAATTCGCCGAAGTTGGACCACTTTCCGGGCGTGACCGCGATCCATTTTATGGTCGTGTTGCCCGCAAAAAACAGGTAGGCGACCACCACGATGCCGAGCCCCAGCCAAATGGCCCACCAGTCCTCCTTCAAATAGAGTTCCTTCCACCCCATCGGGGCTTGCGGCGCCTCGTCAGCGCATTCCTTTGTCTCACAATAATCCGTGACGGACTTTTTCCCTTCCTCTGGCATGACACCCTCCTTTCTACTGGATTCGGCCAATAGGAGAGCAATAGCCATGCCAGAGGAGCAAAGACGGAAAAAAGCGCGGAAAGCAAAGGGTTTCTTAAAGCAAAGGGCAGTGGAAGGGGCGAGACCGGATGCAAAAATTATCTTGCAGTGCTAAATTTATTTGCACCCCTTTTGAACTCACCGGCGGAGATGCCGTATTTCTTCATCAGGTGCTGAAGTGACTGTCTTTCGAGGCCCGCCTCCTTGGCCGCCAGCGACACGTTGCCCTCGGAGACCCTCAACAGGCGGGTGATGTACGCGACGTTGAAGTCCTCCAGGATCTTTCTTCTGGCCTCTTTGTATTTGAACTCGCAGGGCGTCGAGTCGGTCTCCTCGTCACAGGGCAACCCCGGGAGCGCACACCCGAGGTCCCCGGGCGTTATGGTCTCCCCCTTTGAAAATATTATGGCCCTCTCCACCTCGTTCTGCAGTTCCCTGACGTTGCCCGTCCATTTTCTCGACACCAGCGTCCGCATGGCGTCCTCCGAGAACCTCTTCTTGCTGCTGCCGAACTGCGAGCAGTACAGGGAAAGAAAATGGTTCGCCATGAGCGGTATGTCCTCGGGGATTTCCCTCAGCGAGGGGGTGTGGACGGAGACGACGTTCAACCTGTAGTACAGGTCTTCCCTGAACTGGCCCGCGGCTATCTTGTCCCGAAGGTCCTGGTTCGTGGAGGCGATTATCCGCACGTCCACTTTATAGGTGCGGTTGTCCCCCAGCGGCTTTATCTCCTTTTCCTGCAAGACCCTCAGCAGCTTCGTCTGCAGCGCCGGCGATATGTCGCCAATCTCGTCCAGCACCAGGGTCCCCCCGCCAGCCGCCTCGAAGAGCCCCGTCCTGTCGACGAGAGCCCCGGTGAAAGCTCCCTTCTTGTAGCCGAAGAGCTCGCTCTCGAGGATGTTCTCGGGTATCGCGGGGCAGCTTACCGCAATAAACGGCCCGTCGGCCCTGTTGCTGAGGGCGTGGGTCATTCTGGCCGCCAGTTCCTTGCCCGTGCCCGTCTCTCCGGTAATCAAGACGGTCACGTCGGTCTTGGCCACGAGCTGAATGGTCTCCACGAGCTTCTTGACGGGAGCGGACTGCCCCACGAAATGCTCGGACGCCTCCTTTTCCTTGATTTTCCTTTCGAGGTCGAGGTTCTTGCGGACGAGGCTGGAGTGCTCCAGAGCGTTGCTCAGCGTGTGCAGCAGCCTCTCCTCGTCAAAGGGTTTGGTGATGAAATCATAGGCTCCGAGCTTCAGGGATTCGACGGCCTTTTCGATGCTGCCGTAAGCGGTCATCATGATGACGATGGCAGAATAATCCAGTGCCTTTACGTTCGTGAGCAGCTCCATGCCGTCCATCCCGGGCATCCTGATGTCCGCAAGGACGATACCCACGCCGTCCTCCCGGACTATCCTGAGCGCCTCCTCGCCCCGGTCGGCCGTGTAGACGTCAACGCCCAGCTCCCGCCGGACAAGCCTCTCCAGAAACTTCAGCATATCGTGCTTGTCGTCGACTATGAGGACGGCCTGTCTCATGATTGCGATTTCTCCAGGGGAAGCCATATCGTAAACGTCGTACCCTCCCCCGCATTGCTCTCAAACGAAATTCTACCATTGTGCTCATTGATTATGCCATAAACGACCGCGGTTCCCAGCCCCGTCCCCTGCCCCGGCTCCTTCGTGGTGAAGAAAGGCTCGAATACCCTGTTTTGGATGTCCTTGGGAATGCCGCGCCCCGTATCCGAAACGGTGATGACGACCCCGCCGTGGGCCTTATCGTGACAGGTCGAGATGGTAATGCGGCCGCCGCCGTCCATCGCCTGGTAGGCGTTCATGAGGAGGTTCATGCAGACCTGTCTCATCTTGTCCACGTCCATGGCGACCGCGGGGACCGAGGGGTCGTAGTTGCGCACGATTGTGACGCCCCTGCCGGCAAACTCGCCCTCCAGCACGGAGGCGACGGACTCCATGGTCTCCCTGACGTCGGCCCTCTCGTAGCGCGTCTTGGTCTGCCTGGAGAAATTCAGGAGGTCTTCGACTATCTTCTTGCACAGGCTGGCGTTGTTGCTGATAACCTCGAGGTCGTCCCTTATCCGCCCGTCGACGCTGTCCCTCTGAAGCATCCTGGAGTAGCCCATGACCACGCTGAGGGGGTTGTTGATTTCATGAGCGACACCCGCCGCCAATTGCCCTATCGACGCGAGTTTTTCGGCCTGCCGTATCTGCCGTTCCATGCCTTTCCAGACCGTGATGTCCTTGACGATGCAGTCATAGCCGCACGTATTTTTCTTTTCGTCTTTCCGCTGGGTAGCCGTGATCAACACGTCTATTTCGCTGCCGTCTTTCGTCCTGAAGGAGGTCCCGTAATCCTTGACGAAGCCGTCCCTGTCCATGCGCCTCAAAAATTCCGCACAGGCCTCCTCCCGTACGAAGAAATCGTGGAGCGACATGTTTTCCATGAAGTCCTCCCTGCTGCTGCAGCCAAACAGGTCCACGCCGGAATTGTTGACGTCCATCACCAGCCCCTGGCAATCGGTCACGATAATGCCGTCCTTGGAGGCTTCGAATATCTGCCTGTATTTCGATTCGGAGGATTTCAAGTCCTCCTGGGATTTCTTCAGGTGGCTCACCATGCGGTTGAACGCGTCCGCCAGCTCGGATATCTCGTCCTGTCCCCTGACATCGAAGCTCACGTCGAGGCCCCTTTCGCCGCCGACGACGGACGTGAAAAACTGGCTTGCCTTTTTCAGCGGCTTCGCCGCCACGACGTAGTAGAAGTAATTGAGGACCATGAACAGGACGATCATCCCCGTCAAACCAAGGAGGAAAATGGAGAAGGCCACCTGCCGTATCTGATAAAAAGTCTCGTCCACGGGTATCGCGATGGACTCCAGGCCGACCACGTCTCCCACTTTCCAGTTATGGCCGTGTTCCCTCCCGTACCGGTCGAGGAGCGATTTCGGCGACGAGGAGGGCGCCCCGTGGCACATGAGGCATTCTTTCTCCATCGTCACGGATTTGAGGTGCATGTAATATCTCTTGTCCCCCTTGCTGACCAGCCCCTTCCACTCGTTGTCCTTCTCCGGCGTCGCCGAGAACTTCCGTATGTACCCCCTCTCAAACTCGTCAGCCTCGTCGTCCGGGTTCATGGGGTCCAGTGCGACCCTCCGGTAAATATAATCGGGGAACTTCGTCACGAACCTGTCCATAATCCCCTTGTTGACGACGGATGTGGACATCGCTTCGCGGACGAACTCGTCCCTGGGCAACACGTGGAGCATCTTCGGCCTGAGCTCGTCGCGGACGTACTCCATGGTGGCGTCGATGTGTCCCAGGGCGATGTCCGTCTTCTCGTATATCTCGCGAACATAGAGGTCCTTCAGGTACACGTAGAAAACAAAGGAGATTATGCTGATGGAGAAAAACAGGATGACCCCGATGCCGAGCATGAACTTCGTGGTGAGTTTAAGGCTCCTTGCCTGCACGGCACCTCCCCTTGTGCGTCGTTACTGTCATTTTAGAATTTTTCCGCCACCTTTTTCACGCGGCGGGAGGCGGCATACGGTCAAGGAGCCGGGCAAGGCGTGTGCGGGCTGGGCCTGGTCTTGAGAACCAGGACGCCTCGGGGCTTAGCTTCTACACGCAGGTAGCGGATGGTCCGCTTGTATAAGAATACCCGTCAAACCGGGAGTCCATGACGAAGTGCTTTTTTGTGGCTGGTGCCCCATCGCTGCCTGGCCTCTTCGCAGGTGAGAGCCGCCGTCTTCGTCACATTGACCCTTGCCCTATTCCTGCGGGATATCTATCTGGTAGACATCGTAGTGCGTGCCGGCATCGCCTATGGAGGCTCCCCAACCCGTGCCAAACCAGACCTTTGTTCCGGCCCTGTTAATCTTGGCGAAGGGGTCATCGGCATACGACTTCTTCATGGTATGCGTGTTGGCAAGCCTCCAGACATGAGGAGGAGGGTCAGTCCGCTTGGTGAGTTCCACCAGAAAGACCTCATGCTCTCCCCACGCATCGGGAACATCCGGCGCACTGGGCGCGTACATGCTCACCAGCCCCCAACCCGGCTTATCGTAATTGTTTGCCGAGTAGTGGACACCAACATGAGAGAGAGGAGGCGAGAGGATGGTTATCTCTTTCGTTTCAACGTCTACCATAGCGGCGGCGTACTTTCCGCTACCGATATACTTGGAACCCAAGATGACCTCGCGGCCTTCCTCGCTTATGCCCCAGTCGGCATGACAGCAGGAAAGCCCCGTTGGTGTTCTGCTGCTCAGGTCAATGGGGAAAACAGAACTCACGCTGGTCATCACATAATCTCCCGAAGGAGACACCGAGGCATATCCAAGACCCGCCGAACTCCACTGGGGGTCCGCGGGGGTAATGCTGGAGATTATCTCTGGCTGGTCAAAGCCGTAATAGTCCTTATCCAACACCACAAGTGCAGCGTCGTACCAGGAATGGTTAGGGTCGTGACAGTAGATAGAGAAAGCCCATAGCCGCCCATTCATGGAAGGCTCGCCTTCTTCCTTCATAGTCTGAGCACAATTCGGATAATCGCTTCCTTCTGCGGGAGGATAAAGGGCCTTAAAGTCGAACAGCGCAATATTCTCATCAGTCACAATGTTGTAACGCCAGAACTTGCCGAACATCTGGTAATAGATTATATTCGGATCCGTCTTGCTCCATCGGGCGTCTATGGGCCGGCTCCATCCTATCAGGCTTGTAGGTATCCACTTGATGAAATTGAAAGTGTTGGCATCAAAGATTGCCCATCCTGAGCCCCCTACGGCCTGTATAAGAAGAAGCGTACCGTCGGCGTTTTCTATGTCATGCTTTGGATACCCCGGCTGCTCAAGGGTGAAGTCCCGGCTTGTGACAGCTTCCGTGGCCGAGTCCGTTACCCTCGTAATGGAGGTCTTGAATACGGGGTCTATGTATGTCTCCCCCTTCGAGGGCCTTTGGATGTCCGGTGTCGCGTAGAAAGTGAAATCGTCAATGATATAGCCCTCCGGCACGGGAACGGGCTCAGGTTGAGATCCCGATTCGGTATCTCGTGTTGGGTTTGGCGCCTCACCGCCACAGACGACCAGAAAGACCATACAGAAAATCGCCAATATCACTTTCTTCACGTCGTCTCCTTTCTTCGCCAAATCACCCTCCAAAAGCTTCTCTATCGCCGCCTTGTTCCGTTTCGCCTCATCCTCGCCCGTCTGGAAGTGAAAAAGGAATTAATCAGTGCCTGGGCCTCGCAGTGTTGCGGCACATCCTTGGAGTATTTTGCCTAGCCTTGTCAGGGGGAGCGAAGAGGGTACCTATTAATGCCTGAGCGCCTAACGCGGCTCAACGCTTGACTGCGGGACAGCACGAACGTGCACAGTGGGCTCAGCCCTCTTCGTTAATGGGGAGCTGCTACGGCTTCACGTCCAGGGACCGCACTACGGCCTGTGGAGCCTCTTTGCCTTCGCCCCGAGGCCTGCCCTCGATGTGCCCCATATACCCAATGGATATCTCCTCCTTGCCCGGTGCGCCTGCCGCCTTCCCGGCTCGGCAAGCCTGGATAAATCTACCATGAGACCGTTTGAAAAAAATGTATCACAACGCACTTTTTTTCTTGGCTCCGGCCCGCTCAGAATGCAACTGCAGTGTGCCTATCTGGACGTGCGTACGACCTTTGTGGGCAACAACTCCGACACCCGTCGCATGAGAATCCCTCTGAAAGGGGGGCCTCGGCCTTGTCTGCTATTGCAAGGTGCAGTTCTGTTGTGCCGACTCACCACGCAAGCTCTGCATCTTGGGATCAGCAATTTTCGCCCGGGAGTATCTTCGAAGCCCATGGAGGCGGCGTAAAACATCGTCCAGGCCCTTAAGGGCGAGGTCCCGGGCGACGCCGTCAACCTGCCGGGCAAGTCGATCACGCACGCGAAAAACGGGAAATAAATTGCGCAACTTTCTCTATGAAGCCTTGATTCCGACGGGCTTGAGACTCGCGAGAGGCGTCCACCGTCTCCTTATCCAAGATCTTCCGCGGCTTATGCGGGATGTTTCTGAAGGCTTTCAGAAGAAGTGGACTGTTGCAGGGGTTCTTGATGTTCATCCCGTTTGAGTCTATGACGCGATTGAAAAACGCCTTGAGCTGTGAGTAGCGGAGTCGCTTGTTGACCTGCTAAGTCCTTCGATACTCTCTTCCAGAAAGCGCGACATGTCCTCCAACGTAATGGAGTGTGCTACTTATTGGCATTTTTGATCAGCTTTAAGTTATTTCAGTTAGAACAACATATGCTCGGTAGGATTACTCACAGAAGGTCGCACCCAAGAGGCCTGCTGGAGCCATGATTCTTCCTATTTCAAATACGCAGCATCTGGCCGGTGGAAACACGCTGGATTCATTCGGAAATCAATAGGAAGGCTTCTTTCCTGAAGTTCACGGCTGTGTGCACTCAACAGCCTCTGCTTGTTTAATCGTGGAAATCAACAGTGACAATTTCCCATGTTTTCCCCTCAGGTTTCAGTCTTTGATATCAAGGGAACGTTATGACAAGAAACGATTGCCTCTTACTTACCTTCTTGGCAAAGAAAAATAAAAAGTGGCACCTTCATAAGGCCTTCCTTCAGCCCATACACGACCGCCGTGACGCTTTACAATTCGTTCGACGATAGACAAGCCAATGCCGATGCCCTCGAATTCTTTTTCGCTGTGCATCCGCCGAAAAACACCAAATAATTTATCTGCATGAGCCATATCAAAACCAACACCATTGTCTTTAACGTAATAAACATTTTCGCCGTCTCCGCTGAGTCCTCCGACCGTGATGAGTGCCAAATCCTTAGCCCCAGTGAATTTAACAGCATTGGAGAGGAGATTCGTAAATACCTGACGAATCAATGTAATGTCACCACGTATAGGCGGCAGTTGCTCAATTGTCACCTCAATATTTCGCTCAGGAGCCAATGCTTTAAGGTCGGCGGCGATAAGCCCTGCCTGTTTCTCCATATCTATCTCGTCTACCTTCATCTCCTGTCTGCCCACTCTCGATAAATGGAGAAGTGCCTGGACGAGCTTGTCCATCCTCGCTGCCTCCCCCCGGATTGAATGCAACAGTTTCTTCCCTTTATCGTCGAGTTTATCGTAATAGTCCTCAATTACTATGTCCGAAAGTCCCACGAGTATCCTTAACGGCGCGCGAAGGTCGTGAGACACGGAATAACTGAAACTCTCCATGTCTTTGTAAGCGAGAGCAAGTTCTGAGGTCTTGTTCTGCAATTCCTGATTCAATCTTCTCAATGATTCCTCTGCTTGTTCACGCTCGGTTATATTGAGGAGCATGGGTCGGAATACAAAAAAATAAAGTATTGGGCTGAGCAACGTAATTAATAAAGAAGAATCAAGAAGTGTCTCCGTCAGGCTTGATAAAGAAACAGGCCGAAGGGCATAAATGACGGCCATAGAAATTTGATTCAGATATGAATACCGCCAATACTAAGATAAAGATTAATTTGCGCGGAGACGAGGGAAATCCTTTTTTTAAGGGCTTATTCATTTGTAAGTATACACCGAGATAACAGAGAGTGTAAACCCACAAACAGTGCCCAAAGCGGGAAAACTGAGCCCACGACACCTATTCATGAGGTCTTTGGTCCATTACTGAGCATCCGGCAGTCGTGCAAGTCGACCTTTGTGTCCTTCGGGGCGTCTGGGCACTCGTCCGTGTAATCGGGAACGTCGTCTCCGTCGGAACCAAGCTGGCATCTTCCGGTTACCATCGGCGTGAAAAAGTGCTAGCATCTTCTTATAGAAGATCAGCGATGCCTGGCTCGGACCATGAAAGGGGGGATATGCCATGAAGACAGGAAGCAAGGTCTTAATAGCTCTGGCAATCGTCGTTATAGCTGTCATAGCCGTCTTTTTCTTTGCGCTTGCCAATATCGATGCGATCGCGAAGGCTGCCATAGAAAAGTACGGCTCTGCTGCCACCGGCACCGATGTGAAGGTATCCAAGGTCGAGATAAAGCTCAAGGCAGGGGCAGGCTCGATAAGTGGGCTGAGCGTAGGAAATCCTTCGGGCTTTTCAGCCCCGGCGGCCTTTAGCATGGACAACATAACCGTGGCAATCGACATAGGCTCGATTACCAAGGACCCGATAGTTATAAACAGGATTTTGGTCTCCGCGCCCCGCATTACTTACGAGGTGAATGAGTCCGGCAGGGCCAACATCAATGAGATCAAGAAGAATCTCCAGGCCTATCAGAAGCAGGGCCCCAAAGAGAAGGGAAAGACCGAAGGAGAAAAGAATCTTCTCATCCGCAAACTGCTCATAGAGGGCGGCAAGGTCGCTATCCACGTTGCGGCGCTGGAAGGGGAACCCCGCTCGGCCAAGGTCCCGCGCATTGAGCTTACCAACGTGGGCGGCAAAGGCGGCGCATCACCCGGCGAGATCGCCCTACAGGTCCTCAGGCCCTTGGTGAACCGGACGACCGAGGCGGCGGCCCGCGCGGGCGTCGAGCAGTACGTAGGCAAGGAAGCGAAAGAAGTGAAGAAGATGCTAGAGGAGAAAGCGCAAGAAAAGGTCGGCGTCCCGACGGAGGAGGGGGTCAAGAAACTATTCGGCAAATAGCGGCGGCCCGTCCAGTTTTTCATCCTTGTTCGTCGGTGACATGGAGATGGCAAAGCACGGCCACATGGGGAGCGCGAAGCAGGAAGTTATTGCCATTGAGTTAGCGCTCAAGCGTACTTCCTGAAAGATGTATATGACATTAACGTTATATCATGAAGATTTCAGACGGGTATCATTAAGGTTTTAAAGTGACTGTTTTTCTTTATATCTGATAGCTTATAATTAAGTCATGAATAATAATGAGCGAGAGTATCAAGCAGCGCTTGACGCTATTGTGCCTTATGAGAAGCTCTACGAGCTTCAGCGAGACATCGGCCTTAACGAAGAGGATTTCATGCTGCTTGAAACCCACCGGGACTTTCTTACTTCCAGACAGGAAGAATTCGCGGATTACTTCTTCCGGAGATTTCACGAGATAGGTGACACCAGAGTCATAATGGAGCACTTGGGTGAGCCGGAACGTCTGAAAAGCGTGTGGGCCAAGTGGTTTGAATTCATTTTCAAGAGCCGCCTCGAGAAGAAGCTTCTCTCTTATTTATGGCGAATAGGAATAAAACACGTCGAGGTCAACCTAGACCAGAGGTACTCGAACCTGGGCTTCTCGCTGGCAAAGCAGTTTTGCCATTCCTTTATCGCTTCCGAGCTGCCCACGGAAAAGTCGATTTCCTTGAACATCTCGGTGGGAAAGCTCCTTGATTTCTGTTTGCTTGTGGAGAACACCGCATATATCGAAACAACGTCCAGATGCGATATCGAGATCATGAGAGGGATTGCGGACAGAGTGAGAAATCCCGTCACGATAATCGGCGGTAATTTAAACAGGCTCATCAGAAAGACCGAGAAGGAAAAGCCCATCTACGAAGTCTATGAGACCATAAATTACGAGAACCAGAGAATCGCCAGTCTCGTAAACGATGTGAGAATTTACGTTGAAATGTTTCTGGGAGAACAAGAATTTGAACCCATCTCTTTGAGGCAGGCGGTGGATGAGACACTTGGCAGGCTGGGAGAGGAACTGAAGCAGGCGGGAATAAGCCCCGAGTTTGAAATCGGAGCCGGGGCCGATTATGTCATAGGCGACAAGAGACAGATATACGAGATGCTTTATCGTCTCACAAAGAACAGCCTAGAAGCTGTTGTTGATTCCAAGTCCCCGTATGTCAGAATCGCTTCTTCAATAGCCCCCAGACAGCCCCATGATGTTCAAATTGAAATACTCAATACCGGACCGGTACCCAGCGACTTCGACAAGATGTTCTCCCCCTTTTATTCCACCAAACCCACAGGTACCGGATTCGGCCTCGCCATAGCGCTTCTTGCGGTCAGGAAGAACCACGGGAGTCTGTCTGTTCACCCCATAAAGGATGGAGGGTTGAGATTTGTAATACTTCTCCCTGCA
>JARRLN010000022.1 GCA_037386965.1 Nitrospirota bacterium | reverse complement strand
CTCATGGACTACGACTTTCCCGGCAACGTCCGCGAGCTGGAGAACATCGTGGAGAGGGGCGTGGCCCTGGCCAGCGAAGCGGTCATCGAGCTTGCGCACCTGCCCGAGGACCTCAAGGCCCTCAACGTCACGACTTTCAGGAAGAAGGACGGGCGGCCCCGCTCGCTGGAGGAGCAGGAGGTGTCCTACATCCAGTGGGTGCTCCGGGAGACCGGGGGCAACAAGACCCTGGCCGCCCAGATACTGGGCATAGACAGGGTCTCCCTGTGGAGAAAGCTCAAGAAATACGGCCTCGAGGAGAATTGACCGGCCCCTCTGCCCGAGAACGGCTCCGGAGGGGTTCACCCCCTTTTCGTCCGGATGGCGCGCTTTTTCCGCCCCTTTTCCGGGAAGGCCGGTTTATCCCGGAAAACAGGGGATAACGAGGAAGAAGGCCCGGGCGGAAGCGGCCTTCTTTGACTTTTTGCACGCTCGCGATTAACCTTTCTGGAGGGGAAAACGCCGAGAATCCATGCTCACATTGCTCAGAACGATAGGGTCAACGACGCTGTGGCTCCTGGAGACCATGGGCCGCATGTTCATTTTTCTCTTATCGGCCGCATATCACGCCCTCACCCCGCCCTTCAAGTACCGGATGCTCCTCAGGCAGATGCGGTTCTTCGGCAACAAGTCCATGCTGGTCATCTTGCTGACGGGGGCCTTCACGGGCATGGTCCTGGCGCTTCAGATCTTCTACACCCTGACGAAATTCGGCGCAGAGGCGATGCTGGGGCCGGCGGTGGCCTTGAGCATCATCCGGGAGCTGGGGCCGGTGCTCTCGGCCCTGATGATAACGGGCCGGGCCGGCTCGGCGCTGACGGCGGAAATAGGCATCATGCGCATTACGGACCAGATAGACGCCCTGGTCTCCATGGCCCTGAACCCCCTGAGGTACCTGGTCGTGCCCAACCTCGTGGGGGCCGTCATCGTCTTCCCGCTGCTTATGGGGATATTCGACGTCATCGGCATCTTCGGCGGATACCTGGTGGGAGTGAAGCTCCTGGGCCTTGCGTCCGGGACCTATTTCTCCCAGATGGAGACGTTCGTGGACATGGGGGATATCATGCACGGGTTTTACAAGTCCCTGTGCTTCGGGGTCATCGTGGCCTGGATATCCTGCTACAAGGGCTATAACGCCAGCCGCGGGGCGGCCGGCGTGAGCAAGGCCACCACGGAGGCGGTGGTCATGTGTTCGGTGCTCATCCTGGTCTGGGACTATTTCATGGGGTCGGTGCTGCTTTAAGGGGGAAACGTGATTGTCTTGAAGGATTTGCGCAAGAGCCTGGGGGGCCAGGAAGTCCTGAGGGGCGTGAACCTCACCATAGGAGAGGGGGAGCTCGTGGCCATCATCGGCAAGAGCGGGGGCGGAAAGACCGTCCTTCTGAGGCACATCGTCGGCCTGCTCCGCCCCGACAGCGGGCGCATCGTGATAGACGGGACCGAGTGCTGCGACCTCCGGGCCAGGGAGGTTGACCGCATGAGGGAGAAGTTCGGGGTGCTGTTTCAGGGAGGGGCCCTTTTCGATTCCCTGACGGTCTTTGAGAACATCGCCTTTCCGCTCCGGGAGAAGACGGACCTTGCGGAGGAAGACATCCGTGAGAGGGTGCATCAGTCCCTCGCCGACGTGGGGTTGGAGGGCATCGAGGAGAAGTACCCGGCCGAGCTTTCCGGCGGCATGAAAAAGCGGGTGGCCCTCGCCCGCGCCCTCATAACCGGCCCCAGCATCGTCCTTTTCGACGAGCCCACCACGGGCCTGGACCCGGTGATACTGAACTCCATCCACCGGCTTATCAAGTCGACCCATGCGAAGTACGGCTACACGGGCATCGTCATCAGCCACGAGATACCGGAGATCTACGACATCTCCGACAAGATAGCCATGATGCACGAGGGGACCATCGTGGAGGTGGGGACCCCCGAGGAGATACGGCGCTCCGAAAACCCCGTGGTCAGGTATTTCATAACGGGCGGCCGCGAGGGCCGCGCGCAAGGGAAATCGTGAGATAGGTCCTCAAGGAGGAAGTACATGAAGAAAACAAACGTTGAGCTGCTGGTGGGGGTGTTCGTCCTGCTGGGCATCGCCTCCCTCGCCTGGCTCTCCATCGAGCTCGGCAACGTGGGGCTCTTCGGTCCCCAAACCTATTCGGTCTATGCCGAGTTCTCCAACGTGGGGGCAATCCGGAACGGCTCGGAGGTGGAGATAGCCGGAGTGCCGGTGGGCACCGTGGAAACGGTGAGCCTCGCCAAGGGCTACCTGGCCCGCGTGGTGATGTCCGTGCAAAGGGACGTCAAGATACAGGAGGACGCCATCGCCTCCATCAAGACAAAGGGTCTCATCGGCGAGGCTTTCATCGAGCTGTCTCCGGGGGCTTCCGAGCAGCACGTGGAGCCCGGGGGCAGGATACGGGAGACCGAGTCGGCCGTGAACCTGACAGACCTGATTTCCAAGTACGCATTCGGTTCGTTGTAAGAGGAAGGAGGAGCGTGGAGTGACGCCGAGAAGGACCATCATCGTCGCCCTCGTCCTGGCCCTGGTGGCTCAGGCGGGCCAGGGGTACGCGGGGGAGCCCACCGAGGTGGTGCGCAAAAGCATCAACAAGGTCATAGACATCCTGAAGAATCCGGCCCTTGCCGGACCCGAGCACAAGAAGGAGCGCAGGGACGCCCTGAGGCAGGCGGCCTCGGAGAGCTTCGACTTCCGCGAGATGGCTAAACGCTCCCTGGCCTTGAAGTGGAGGGACCTGAGCCCCGAACAGAGGGACGAATTCGTCCGTCTTTTCAAGGACCTGCTGGAAGTCACCTACATGAAGAGGGTGGAGAAGTACGGCAACCAGACGGTCCACTACACCGGGGAGCGCGTGGACGACGGGTACGCCACGGTGCAAACCGTCGTGTCCGACTCCGAGCAGAAGCGGGACATCCCCATGGACTACCGGCTCCTCGAGCGCGGCGGCCACTGGGTTGTCTACGATGTGGTCATCGAGGGAGTAAGCCTGGTTAACAACTACCGGAGCCAGTTCAGGGACATCCTGGCCTCCAGCTCCTACGACGAGCTGGTCAAGAGAATCAAGAAGAAAGTAAAAAGCAGGGAGGACGAAGGATAGCCTACTGCCGGACCTGTTTGAGCCTGTACTGGAAGTAGGCGTTCCTCACGGCCACGTAGGGGTCTAGGGCCGCCTCCTTCAGGCTTTCGTACT
Organism: Nitrospirota bacterium; assembly: GCA_037386965.1. Classification (NCBI taxonomy): domain Bacteria; kingdom Pseudomonadati; phylum Nitrospirota; species Nitrospirota bacterium. Next base: position 20,947 of record JARRLN010000022.1, on the reverse strand, counting down.
CACCGAGGACGAAGGTGGTGTCGTTCAGTTCGCTGCCCGCCTCAACGCCTATGACCACCAGGGGGGCCGCGGCGTAGGTGGTGGGGTCGAGAAAAAGGTCGCCCGTCCAGCCCACGATGTCCCTGGCGGAGGAGGGGCCCAGGAAAGGCCAGACGATGTAAAAGCCGTTTCCGAGCCCGTAGACCCCCAGGGTCTGGCCCAGGTCCTCCTCGGGCGCCTTGAGGCCGGGCTTCTCCGCCCCGGCCACGTCGAAAAGGCCTGCCACACCCGCGGTGCTGTTGAAAAGAAACCTGGCCAGGTGCACGCCGGCACGCTTGAATTTTGCCTGAAGGGCGCTGTTGACGATGTTGACGGGCTCTTCGATGTTCCGGAAGAAATTCCTTATGCGAAGGCGCACCCAGGTAGGGGTGACCGTCTTGTAGCCACGGGCGGCCGGCTTGAGCGCCCAGAAGTAGAAGCGGTCGTTGAAGGTGAACATGGCCCTGTTCCAGGGCTCTATGGGGTCGGGCATCCAAAGCTCTTCCTCCGATGGGGGGGCCTCTTCCCGGGGCGAGACCATGCCGCCGCCCATGGGACCCACCTGGGCGAGGAGAATTTCGTTCGAGGCCCCCGTGGACGCCGTCCCGTGTGCGCCCCCGCCGTGTGCGCAGGCGCCGGCGGTCAGAAGAATGAGGACTGCTGCGGGCAGGGACAAAGCTCTTCGGACGAGCGGCATCGAATTACCTCCTGGGCTCTTTTCAGAGATTATTGCAGAAAAGGACGGAATTGTCCACGTTCGCGGCCCAAGGAGGGATTTACCCATGGGTTTTTTTCCATCAAACGTCCTCTTGATATAATGCGCCTGCTTGATAGAATCTTGTTGTAAAGGTGCAGGCAACCGTGAAACTTCTCCTCATACAACCGACCACCACCTACCGCGACGGGACTCCATACAAGACCCGGAGGCGCTGGGTCATGGGGCTGGCCCTCCCTTACATGGCGGGGCTCACGCCCCGGGGGGTGCAGGTGCAGCTGGTGGACGACAGGTACGACGACATCCCTTATGACGGTGGATACGACCTGGTGGGCATATCGGCGACCATCTCCACCTCGACCCGGGCCTATCAGTTGGCCGGGGAGTTCCGGAGAAGGGGCGTGGCGGTGGTGATGGGCGGGTTTCATCCCACGCTCCTTCCCGAGGAGTGCCTGGAGCACTGCGACGCGGTGGTGGAGGGGGAGGCCGAGTACGTCTGGCCGGAGCTTATCGAGGACTTCCTGGCGGGGCGGATGAAGCGGCGCTACAGGGCCGCCGGGTTCCATGACCTCAAGGGCCTCCCCCTGCCCCGGTGGGAGCTCCTGAACTGGAAGAAATATTTCGCGAAGTTCATCCCCCTTCAGAGCACGCGGGGGTGCCCCTTCAAGTGCTCGTTCTGCGAAGTGCCCGTATTCTACGGAGGCACCTACCGGCACCGGCCCGTGGGCGAAGTGGTGGCCGATATCAAGAGCATGCCCTCCCGGAATGTCCAGATAGTGGATGACAACATCACCGGCAACAGGGATTACGCCCGGGAGCTTTTCAGGGCCATGGCGCCCCTGGGGGTCCGCTGGAGCTGCCTCTGGACGATAAATACCTCCCGGGACGGCGAGCTCCTGGACCTTGCCAAGAAAGCCGGGGTCTATCACGTCAACATCGGCATCGAGAGCGTTTCCCGGCGGAGCCTTCGGTCCATCAACAAGCGGCAGAACACGATGAACGACCATGTGGACATGCTGCGGGAGCTGGAGAAGAGGGGTATATTCTATTCCCTGAACTTCATGTTCGGCCTGGACGAGGACACGCCGGAGATATTCGCCGAGACGATGGAGTTTCTCCGGAAGGTGCGGGCCCCCATGGCTTTCTTCAACACGGTGACCCCCCGCGAGGGCACGCCCATGTACGCGGAGCTTGCCCGCGAGGGGCGCATCATCAATCCCCTGGCGGACCGCTATCTCGGGATGGAGTGCCTCTTTCAGCCGAAGAACATGACCCCGGGGCAGGTGGAGGACGGGGTGTGGGACTGCTACCGGCGGTTCTATTCCCTCCCGGGCATCTTCAGGCGGTTCCTTCTGCCGCCCAACTCCTCCATGGGCCAGGGATTGCCCAGCAACCTCGCCTTCTGGTGGGCGGTGCGCAGGAAGAAAGACCCGGTGGACTTTTACTGAGCGGTTCGGCCGATGGGAGTCGGGTCTTTTCCCTTCATCGTCCGGGCCTTTTTCTCGAGCATGGCCACGAGGCTGTCGAAACCCTCCCGTTTCAGGACGCTCCGGAACTGGGCCCGCGTCATGGCAAGCTGGCTGACGCCCCCGATCTTGATGTCCACGATGCGCCAGCCGCCGTCGGTCTTGCGAAGGTCGTAGTCGAAGTCCCTTCCTTCGCCCTCGGGGGCGACAAGCCGGCTCACCACGCTTGTGGAGGAGCCGGTTTCCGCAGATGAGGAGACGATGCGGAACTCCTCCCCGGAGTACGATGCGAACTGGCTGGCGTAGCTCGATACGGTCCAGTCGGTGAAGGCCTCAAGATAACGTTGTTGCTGCTTGCGGGTAAGCCTGTCCCAGTCGCGGCCCAGGGCTATCCGGGCCATGCGGGGAAGGGCAAAGGTTTGCTCTATGACCGGGCTGAGGATCTCGTATCTCCTCTCGAAGCCGCCTTTCCCGGTGCGCATGGAGGCAAGAAGCGCCTGGTTGAACTTCTGCACCACCTTTGCGGGCGATGCGTCCTCTGGCTGCTCGGCCCCGGAAGCGGTGGCCTGTGCGCTGAGGAGGCACAAGGCAAGCAGGAGCAGAAAGACGGCCCGGGACGTTTGAAGGAGGCGGGTGCTCTGCGCGTTCATGGAAATCCCCTTTGTTTGGTGTATAAAATAGGACGAGTGTCGCCGTTCGCTTTACCCCATCTTAGCGGAATCGCGAGAAACTGGCAAGACAGCGTGAGTGGAGGTCCGTGGGAAGAATAACGCAGGCGAGTGCTTCGCTCCTGGCCCGGTGGGTATCGTTCATCGGGAGGCATCCGGCAGTCGTGCTCGCCGTGGCGATGCTCCTTACGGCGGGCACCCTGTTTTACACGGTCGGCCATTTCGAGATAGATGCCGATGCGGACAAGCTCGTGAGCAAGGAGCTTCCCTTCCGGAAGACCGAGACGGCATTCTACCGGGCCTTTCCGCAACTGGGCGACACGCTTCTGGTGGTCATCCAGGGGGAAACCCCGGAGGCGGCCCTGGGGGCCGCCCGTCTCGTGGAGGGGAGGCTCAAGGAGAAAAGCCATCTTTTCCGCTCGATCTATTATCCCGGCGGGGACGACTTCTTCCGGAGGAACGGCCTTCTTTACCTGAGCACCGGGGAGCTCGACGACCTGGCCGACCGGCTGGCATCGTCTCAGGCCCTCCTGGCCCTCCTCGCAAGGGACCCCAGCCTGAGGGGCCTGTTTTCGGTCCTCGAGCAGGCGCTGGGGCGGAACGAAGACATGGCAGGAGAAGGCCTTTCTCCTCTCCTTGAGAAGATGGCGGGGACTTTCAGGGAGGCTGCCGCGGGACGGCCGAGCCGCATTTCCTGGGAGAGGCTCCTGGGGGACGGGGAGGCCCCGTCCGGCGCCGCCAGGGAAATGCTCGTCCTTCAGCCCGTCCTGGACGAGCAAGAGCTGATGCCGGCCGAGGCGGCCATGCGGGCCGTCAACGAGGCGATACGGGATATCAAGAATACGCCGGGCCTCACGGTGAGCCTTACGGGTGACGTGGCCCTGGCCAGGGAGAACCTCCTGGTGGTCCGGCGGGCTGCGGGGTTTGCGGCCCTTGCCTCCCTGCTCCTGGTGACCATGGCCCTCTTTGCGGGGCTGGGCTCGTGGCGGCTTGTCTTGGCCAGCGTTTTGGCCCTCCTCACCGGGCTTATCCTGACGACCGCGTTTGCCCTGTTCTTCGTCGGCCGCCTGAACATCATATCCATCACCTTTGCGGTTCTCTTTATCGGGCTCGGCATCGACTACAGCATCCAGACCTGTCTCCGCTACCAGGAGTTGCGGGGGGCCGGCGAGGGCCGGGACGAGGCTTTGCAGGGGACGGCCCGGGGGGTGGGCAACAGCCTCCTTCTCTGCGCCGTAACGACCTCGGTGGGTTTTTTCGCCTTTGTGCCCACGGCTTATGCGGGGGTCTCGGAGCTGGGCCTGATATCGGGGACGGGCATGTTCATAAATTTCTTCGTGAACGTCACGGTCCTGCCCGCCCTGCTCGCCCTCATGCGCCTCCGGAGGAAGAGGGAGGGCTACCTCGTCTCGGTGACGGAGAAGGTCTCCCGGCTCCCCTACCGGCACTCGCGGAGGATAATCATTGCCGTGGTGGTCCTCGGGCTGGGGGCCGCCGTCTTCGTTCCCCGGGCCCGGTTCGATTACAATCCCCTCAACCTCTACGACCCCCATGCGGAGTCCGTCATGGCCATGAAGGAGCTTTTCCGTGAGCCCGGCCTGGCTCCCTGGACCGCCGATGTGGTGGCGCGAAGCGAGAAGGAGGCCGCGTCCCTCGCGCGGCAGTTCGAGGGCAGCGAGCAGGTGAAGAGGGCGGTCACGGTCGTGGATTTCGTCCCGGAGCGGCAGGCCGAGAAGCTGGAGACCATCTCGGAGATGTCCCTTTTCATGCCGCCCGTTCCCCGGAGCATCACGCGCCTGTCCATGGGGGAGTACGAAAAGGCCTTATCCTCTTTCAGGGAGTCTCTGGACGGCTTTCTCGCCCGAGGAGGGGCGGATGCCGCCCTTCGTAAAGCCGCCTTAAGCCTCCGGGACGCCCTGGAGGATTTTCAGGGAAGCCTCGATGGGAGGGATGCCGGGCGGGCCTTCGGACAGGTGCAGGAGGCCCTCCTTGGCAACCTTCCCCCGGCGCTTGAGAACCTGAGAACGTCCCTCGGGGCCCGGAGGGTGGGTCAGGAGGACCTTCCCCCGGCGCTCCTCCGCCGTTATGTCACGCCGGACGGGCGGTACCGGGTGGAGGTCTTCCCCGAAAAGGACGTCTCGCACATCGATAACCTCAAGGAGTTCGTCTCCGCGGCGCGCGGCATATCCCCCGAGGTCACCGGCCCCCCCGTGGTGATAGTGGAGACCGGGAGGGCCATCGTCTCCTCCTTCAAGGAGGCCACGTTCCTGGCCCTGGGGGGCATCGCCGTGCTGCTCCTGCTGCTTTTCTGGAACGTGCTGGCCGCCGGGCTGGTCCTGTTCCCCCTGCTTCTGGCCATCCTCTATACCATCGCCTCCTCGGTGCTCCTGGGCGTGTCCTTCAATTACGCCAATATCATAGTCATCCCCCTGCTTCTCGGCGTCGGAGTGGACTACGGGGTCCATTTCGTCCACAGGTTCCAGGTCGAGCAGTCCGGCGACTTCAACATGCTCAGGACGAGCACGGCCCGGGGGGTGCTTTTCAGCGCCCTGACCACTATCCTGAGCTTCATCAGCCTGGCTTCCACGTCTCACCGGGGGATGGCCAGCATGGGCATTCTCCTGAGCCTCTGCATGGGTTTTCTGATTGTCTGCACCCTGGTCGCGCTGCCGCCCCTTCTGGGGCTTGCCCACGGCCGCATCGGGAGGCCGCGGGCAGAGTAATGCACGCCCAGGTCCTGGAAAAGACTGCGGAATCTTTTGCGTTGACATCGATGCCCGGGGCCTTATACACTTTCGCTGTGGTCTCCCTTTCGTCATAAGGGAAAACCAAAAGGAGGAAACGCCATGGGACGCCTTGCTTTCATCTCTCTGTTTCTGGGTGCCTTTCTCGTCCTTGCCGCGCCTGCTTTTGCCGAGCAGCCCTACTACGTCTCGCCCAACTATCTGACGGGCAAGGTAGGGGCCTATTTTCCCACCGGGGACCTGGATGACCTGGATTTCGACGCGGGGATAAACGCCGAGGTCGCCCTGGGGCACAGCTTCAGCTCATACTTGGCTCTGGAGGGTGCCGTGGGGTTTTTTCAGAGTGAAGCCGATGTGACATTTTCGGGCATAAGGGAGGAGGACGAGGTTTGGGCCGTGCCCCTGACGGCCACGCTCAAGGCCATAGCTCCCATGAACACCGCGCAATTTTACGTCGGGGCGGGCGGAGGCCTTTATTTTGTGACGGCGGATGTGAAATTGACGGACCTTGCCTCAGGATTGTCTGCCTCTGACGACGACAACGACGTGGTGGTGGGCGGACACATCCTGGCGGGCCTTACGGCGGACGTGTCTCCCAATTTCTTTTTCGGCTTGGAAGGGAAGTACATCTTCACAAGCCAGGCCGACTTCACGGTCTTCGGCGCACCCCTCGAGGCTAACCTCGATGGCTTCATGCTCACCGGGAACGTCGGAATAAGGTTTTAGGCAATCTCCAAAGCCCTCTCGTTCTAAGCGAGGGGATTTTCTCGTGCCCCCGCCCCGGTCGCGCGGCAGCGGAGAGCTGGCCGGGCAAGCCCGTCAAGCCACTTTCCACAGCCCCGTGCGCGTCCATGTCTTCGGTCGCAAGCCCACGATTTTTCTATTCCCCTTTGCCCGCGGGTGTGGTAGTTTAGAGGGCTCCCGCTGAGCCGGGGCGTGCCGTCTTTCGGCAATCGAATGCGGGGAAGGTATGGCCGATGAGGAGAATCCCTTTTCTGGTGCTCGTCTCCCTGCTCCTGCTGCCTCGGGCGGCGGGGGCCGTCTCGTCCTGGGGCGCCGAGGTTTATACGGGCATTACCCTTGATACCCAAGGGCAGGGCTCGGCCTATGTGGGCGGCGGTGTGGACCGGCCCTGGGAGGAGCGCTGGGCCTGGACGGCGAAGTTCCTTGTCCAGTACCTGCGGTACCGATACGACTCCCTGGGCAGGGAGATAGAGGCGGAAGCCCCGGACGTGAAGCTCCAGGCCGGGGTGAAATACTCGAGGCCGGGAACCTACCTGGTGCTCACGGGAGGGCTGGACTACCGGAGCACCGACCTGGACCCCAGGGACCCGGACGCCGAGGTGGAGGGAGGCCAGGCGGGGGTGACGGCGGAGCTTGTGGGCGGCAGAAACCTTACGGAGAAGGTGGCCCTGGCTTTCATAGGCAGTTACACCTCCATAGGGGACGGCTTGTGGGGACGGGTGAGGCTCACCCGGGAGCTGCCCTGGTTCCCCCGGAAAAGCAAGTTACGCGCGGGGGTGGAAGCCGTGGGCCAGGGAAACCAGGACTACAGTGCCTATCAGGTCGGAGCGGTGCTGGAGCTTGTGCAGCCGGGTCAACGGTCGTCCTACGCCCTGGCCTCGGGCTACAGCGACAACGACGGCGTCCCCGATTCGGCCTATTTTCGCCTGGAGTACTACCACAGGTTCTAAGGCTGTACGGCGGGGACTACTCCGGCTTTGGGGGCGGGGAAGGGCCAGGCGGTAAGCTCCTCCCATATCGTGCTTCCCGCGGCCACCTGCTCCACCCTCAGGTGAAGCGTGGGGTGCAGGCCCTTTTCCCTGGCCATCACCGTGGCCTCGACCTCCATGCCGTCAAACTCCACCCGCACGGTGCTCAGGACTTCCGGACATCCCCCGGCTGACCTGAGCCTGAGAGCCAGGCCCGTCCGGGAGACGTCCAGCGTCCTGGCCGGCAGGGGCTCCGCCCCTTCCGCCGTGGTGAGCGTGCAGGGCCTGACAAGGGGCTGCCGCGGATGAAGGCGCCGGGCGGCCCGGTCTTTCTTCCAGGGGCGCCAGAGGGCGCGCCCCAGCACGCGCAGGTCCTGGAGGAACCCACCGGGGGCGCCCTCGGGCTCCTGCCAGCTCTCCGTGGGGCTGTACATCTGCCGCACCAGGGAGCGCGAGGTCTCCTCGTCCACGTCCCGAAACTCGATGCCCACCTCCAGCCCCTCCTCCACCTGCTCCTGCCGCCTGAGAAGGCCCTTCACGCGCGTGACCTCCCCGTAGCTGCTTCTCAGTTCGACGAGCACCGAGGGCTCCCTGAAGTGCAACCCGCCGCCCAGGCGCACCGATACGCCCTGTTCGCTCAGGTCGCGTGTCTCACCGCCGACCTCCCCGTGCTTGCCGGCCACCACGCAGGGGATTCGCCTGTGCAGGCGAAGGAGCCGCCTTCTCTGCGGCTTCTCCAGGGCGGCGAAAATGGCAAGGGTGACAAAGACCGCGTTCACTCCCGCCCAGAAGACGCTTATCAGAAAGGCCGCGGTGTCATGGGGCCTGTGGTGGAGGTTGAGGGCGATTCCCAGGGCCAGGGCTCCGGCCAGCGCCATGTGGGGCAGGACAGACCGCCACTGGCGTTTGAGGGGCCCGGCCTCCCCCTTGGGCGTGACGTGGAACGTCCGTCGCCGCGACGGCACGAAGGCCTTGAGGACGGCCTTGCACAGGGAGAAGGACATCATGGTCTCATAGACGTCGGACCAGAAGGCCCTGCGGTAGCCCCGGCCCACCACGGCCAGGAGAAACAGGGAGACGACGTAATAAGAGAAGAAATAGTGCAGGAAGTCCAGGGGCCTGGCATGAAGCGGCGGCACGCCGAAAAGCAGGAAGGCCAGCGGCGCGACGAGATAGGCCAGGCGGGGGAAGCCGTGGAAGAAGTAGTATATCGAGCCCAGATAGTCCGTCCTCTGCGCACGGCTCAAGGACCCCTTGCACAGGGGGTTGTCCCGGAGGAGAATCTGCGTGGCGCCGGTCGCCCAGCGTTCCCTCTGCTTGAGATAGGCGGCGTGGCTTTCCGGACTGAGCCCCGCCGAAAGAACGCGGTTGACGTAACGGGACCTCCAGCCCCGGGCGTGCAGGAGCATGCTGGTGTGCAGGTCCTCGGTCAGCGTGGCCGTGCAAAACCCGCCGACGTCTTGGAGGGCCTTCCTCCGGAATATCGCCGAGCTGCCGGCGAAAAAAGCGCTGTCGTGGCGGTCCCTGCCGGGCTGTACGACCCGAAAGAACATGTCCTGGTCGTTGCTGATGTCGGCTTCGAGGCGGAGGTTCTTCTGGAAGATGTCGGGGTTATAGAAATGATGCGGGCTCTGCACGAAGGCCACCTTCTCGTCCGAGAAATGCCCGACGGTGTGCAGGAGGAAATCGCGCACCGGCACGTGGTCCACGTCGAAGACCGCCACCAGCTCCCCGCGGCTGTGCTTCAGAGCGTGGTTGAGGTTGCCAGCCTTGGCGTGGGAGCTGTCCCCCCTGCGGAGGTAGGCGCATCCGAGGGAGGCCGCCAGCTCCCGGACGTCGTCGCGTCCCCCGTCGTCCAGCACGTGCACGGTGAATCGCTCAGGGGGGTAGTCCTGGGCCAGGCAGCCCACCAGGGTCCGCTTGAGGATAAAGAGGGGCTCGTTGACGATGGTGACGAAAACGTCCACCGTGGGGTGGCCCGTGAGGTGTCCTCCCTCGCCTGCCGGAGCCGCCGGGGCACGGGGGCCGGCCTGATAATAGAAGAAAAAGTTCTGAAAAAGGCCGTAGAGCTCCGCCAGAAACAGCACTCCGGTGACTGCCAAGCCCACACCTGTGGTCACGTCCAGCGTGAAGGCGCCCCGCCAGAATAAGTACCGAAGCTGGAGCAGTACCGCCAGGGAAAGCAGCGCCCAGCGCGCCCGCGCCGCTTTCAGCCGGAAAAGAAAGCCCATGGCGACCAGGACGAGGGAAAGCGGAAGCTGGAGCGAGGAATCGAAAAAGTTCATCGAGCGGGCTCTGTCTCTCTCACCTCTCTGCCGTCCGCGCCTGAATTCGGCTCGGTTATTTATACCATACCGTCCCTCGTAAAAAATACGGGTCTAAACACATTTCCTGAGTGCTACGCTATGGGCTTCCTTCGCTTTTCTCGGAGCGTCATTTTTCGGGCCGGAAGGCCGGGGCCGCCGGGGACATGGAGGCGGAGCTCGGAAGCCCTTGTCATTACTCTTTTTTCCGGGCCGGGATTGCCAACCGCTCCGGGGTCTGTTACAAAAGAGATAGGGGATGAGGCCCCCGTCCCGGCTTGCCGCGCGGGGTGGCGTTCTGTTTAGAGAAAAATGTGCATGAATTCGAAATATTACTCCGCGCATGAAACGGCTGATATGACGATGCCGCCAACCTGGCATGAAATAAGCATTGTTTCAAGCTTCAATGGCATGTATAAAACCACTGGTCAGTAAGAGGTGACGCATGACGGCAAGAACGGTTGTGACGGGGTGTCTGGCCCTTGTCCTTGCGCTTGTCATTTCGGGCGTGCGGGCTGCAGAGAAGGAGAGCACCATGAAAAACGAAGAGCAGGCAACCAAACAGTACACCAAGCCTTCGGACGAGGAGCTGAAGAAGATGCTCACGCCGCTCCAGTACAAGGTGACCCAGAAGGACGGCACGGAGCCCGCCTATCAGAACGAGTACTGGGACAACAAGGAAGAAGGCATTTACGTGGACGTCGTCTCCGGGGAGCCCCTTTTCAGCTCCCTGGACAAGTACGAATCTGGCACCGGCTGGCCCAGCTTTACCAAGCCCCTGGAGCCGGACAATATGGTCTACAGAAAGGACTACGGTTTTTTCACGGTGCGCACGGAAGTGCGAAGCAAGCACGCCGACTCCCACCTGGGCCACGTCTTCGACGACGGCCCGCCTCCCACGGGGAAGAGATACTGCATGAACTCGGCGGCCCTCCGGTTCATCCCGAAGGAAAAGCTCAAGGAGGAGGGGTACGGCCAGTACCTCAAGCTCTTCGAGGAGACGGGAGAACGTTCCAAGTAGGGGCCGGCCGGAAGAAGCGGTGCCGGAAGGAGAGCAGCCTGGCCTTCGGCTCCCCTGCGGAGGGCCCCCGCGCCCTGACGTATAATAAGACGAGAAGTGCGGAGAGAACATCTCGTGCCTTTCAAGATAGACCTGCACGTTCATACGAGACACAGCGGCGACAATTCCGCCGACCCCGAGGACATGGTGCAGGAGGCGCTGGCCAGGGGACTTGACGGCATCGCCTTCACCGAGCACTACTCCTACGGGGCGTCGGAGTACGCCGAACGGCTGAGGGAAAAGTACGCAGGCTCCATAAGGATACTGAGGGGAGTGGAGTTTTCCGCCGCCGAGGGCCATTGCCTCGTTTTCGGCGTCGACACCGACGGGCTTTCGATAAAGGGAGCTTTTCTCGGGGAGCTCGTCGCCGCCGTCAACGAACGGGGCGGAGCGGCCGTCCCCTCGCACCCTTACAGGGGCGGCAGCGGAGCGGGGGAGACGGTGAAGACCTTGGCCGGCATCGCCGCCCTGGAGGGCTATAACGGAGCCAACCCGCATCACATGAACCTGCGGGCTATCGAGGCAGCGCGGTCCCTGGGGCTGCCCTTCATCGGAGGCTCCGACGCCCATGCTCCCCATGAGGTGGGTTCCTGTTACACCGAGTTTGCGGACGAGGTGACGGAGGAGAATTTTCTCGATGCGCTCAGAAGCGGCCGGTATGCCGGGTGCGACGTGCGCAAGGTCAGCAGATGGTCGTGGCTTCCGGGCCGGTGACCCGGTCCGCCCGGGGGGCCTATATTCGTCGTCCTTTTTCTGATACAGTGAGGCAAGAGAGTCCTTTCTGAGAGGAGAGCCCTATGCGAAAAGGTATTGTCGTTTTCTGGGCCGCCTTTCTTCTTTGGGGCTGCGCCGGCATGGACTATTCCTACCGGTATGACCCGGGCGTGAATTACGGGCAGTTGAAAACCTATAGCTTCATGCCCATCAGCGAGAAGGGGAAGGAGGACACGATTCTCCTGATGAAGGGCATGAGGTTCGCGGTGAACCAGGACCTGGAGGCCAGGGGATACAGACGCGTCACCGAGAACCCCGATTTTCTCGTCGCCCTTCACGCAGTAACCGAACAAAGGGTGGACGTCCAGCAGTACGGATACGCCTACAGTCCCGGTTTTTACGAACACCCGGCCTTTCTGCATCGCCGCCCGTTCTGGGGCCGTCCCGAACCCTTCGCGTACAGCGGCCCCGGGTATTACGAATACCGGAGCGGGGTGGACGTCTACAAGTACAGGGTGGCCACTCTCGTCGTGGATATCGTTCGGGCGGACCAGAAGGAACTCGTCTGGCGGGGGACCGCACACGGCGAGCTCGGTGAAGACGCCACCCAGAAGGACATACGAAAGATAGTGGATAAGATACTGAGAGGTTTTCCGCCCCCGGCGTCTCGATGAAAGGCTGCTTCATTCGCCTTTCGCGGCCGGGGCGGCGCCTTGAGGCCGGGCTACTGTATCTGACGCCTCTTTTCCTCCATCTGGAGGTCCAGGCGCTGCAGCTTCCGAAGGCTCTCGCGGACCTCGGCAAGCTCCTTCTCCAGGCGGGCCTTCTCCCGGGTGAGGCCTTCCACGTCCTTGTGTAGCTGCTCCGCCCTGGCCTCGGCCTTCACCTGGGCCTTCCTGGCATCCAGGAAGAGGGAGAGAAGGGCGGCCAGGTTTCTGACCTCGCAGCTCGTGTCCCCTTCGGGCTCGAGAGACAGATACGCCTGGAGCTCCTTGAGGGCCTGTTCGTAATCCGGAGAAGGGTTTGCGCGATGCAGGAGAAGGCCCGCCCGCCTCAGATGAAGGCGGGCCAGCCTTGTCTCCGTTTTCGCCTTGCCGATGTCCTCCTCGAGGTCTTTGAGCCTGGCGGGGAAGTCCGCCGGCTGGATGTCCTCGCATTGGCCGGGAGGAAGCAGATACGTCGCGCCCGCCGGAGAGTGGCCCTCTATGACTGATACGCAGCCTGCCAGGATGAGGGAGCACGTTATGCCGAGCAGCAAGAGAATCCCCCGTTTGCTCACGGGACCTCTTTGACGCCCGTCTTGGCGTCTTCACGCCGCCTGTCCACGACGTAGATGCTTCCGGGGATGGACTTTGCGTATTCCTTGAGCTCCGCCGCGATTTCCCCCACCTGGATGTGATTGACGAGCTTGTGCACCTTGTTCGTGACCACGGCGATGGATACACTCATCAGGGGAAAGGCCAACCTCTGGCCCTGGCGGGTCTTGCTTATGATGAACCCCCTTTCCCTGTCCAGGGGGTCATAGTGCTCCGCAATGGAAGCGTCGAACCTCTGGATGACGGCCGCGCAGAGCCTGCCGTAATGCTCCCGGTCGGTGATGATGACGTAGTCGTCTCCCCCGATATGGCCCACGAAGTCGTCATCGCTGCCCAGCTCATCCACGACCTCCTCGATAATCTGGGCCATGCCCTTGATGAGCTCGCTTCCCCGGGCATAGCCGTAACGGTCGTTGAAGGCCTTGAAATCGTCCAGGTCCAGGAGGCAGAAGGCCAGGGGACCGCCGCCCTCGATGCGTTTCTTCAGGACGTTTTCGATGGCGATGCCCCCGGGCAGGCGGGTCAGGGGGCTCGTGTCCAGGTACATCTCCTCCAGGGCCTTGAGCCTCCGGGCCATCTCGCCGAAGGCCCGGGAAAGCTCCCCAAGCTCGTCGCTGCCGTGCACCTGGGGCACCTGCTCGAATCTTCCCTGGGCCACGCGGTTGGTGGCCTCCCGGAGGACCCGCACGGAGCGGACTATGCCCCGCGTGATGAGTGCCGCCGAGCCCACGCCGACGAGGATTCCCAGGACGGAGAGCACCGACATGACCCTCAGGGCGAGTCCGCCGATGCGTGCGGTCTCGCGGGTCTTGCTGTTCTGGCTCAGGCGGGCCGTGAGGTTCACGTCTTTCAGGAGGTGGATAAGCTCCTCCTGGGTCTTTTTCATGAGTCGCTCGTGCTCCGCCGCCTTCTCTCCCCTGCCTTCTGCCCCGAAAGTGCCGATGGCGTCAACGAAGTGCGCGTTGTACTCGGCGTGCAGGTCGGATATGTGCCGTACCGGGATGTCCCCTCCGGGCAGCTCCTTGAGGGCCTTCAGGCGGTGCTCGAAATCGGCGCTTCTCTCCCAGAAGGTCGTCAGCATCTCGGGGTTTCTCAGGATGGCGAACCGGCTGGCATAAAGCTCCTGGGCAAGGAGGCTGTCGAGCATCTTCTCCGTGGCGTCCACCAGCCGGAGGTCCCTCGTGATAACGGTCTCGTTGATGCCCCGCATCCTCCCGACGTAGACGAGGGAGAGGACGGCGATAAGGATGATGAGGGCGCTCAGGGGCAGGTACCCCAGGAGCATCTTCTTCCGGATGGTCACTTCCCGGCAGCCTCCCCTCCGATAATTCGGGCGCGTTTCCCGCAACGCCCCCCTATGAGTTTACATAAAGCGGGCGCCGTTGTCACTTCGCGGAGGGGAGACCCCGCCCCGCTTGCCGCAAAAGCGGACCCCTCGTCTGTACCGCTACCCTGAAAAGGCCTTGTAGATGTTCCATATGCCCTCGGCCATGAAATTAACGGCGATGGCCGCGAGGAGAATCCCCATGATGCGTGTGATAACCAGAGAGGCGGTCACGCCAAGAAGGCGGTGTGCCCTCTCGGCAAACCTGAAAAGGACGTAGGCAATGGCAAAGGTGGCCAGGATGGCTCCCAGGACGATGAGCTTCAGGACCAGCCTCTCCGCGGTGTGTATGAGCACGATGACGGCGGTTATGGCTCCCGGGCCGGTCAGAAGGGGCGTGGCCAGGGGGAAGATTGATATGTCCCGCCTCCGGGAGGCGTCCTTCAGCTCTTCGGGGGTGACGCTCTCCCGGGAGAGCTTGCCATGGAGCATGTCCACGGCCACGATGAAAAGAAGGGCCCCGCCGGCCACCCTCAGGTTATCCTCCGTGATGTGAAACATCCGGAGGATGAACTCCCCGCCCAGAGCAAACACCAGAGCCAGAACACAGGCCGTGACCACCGACCGGCGGGCCGCGGCGTTTCGCTCCCGAAGGTCCATTCCCTCGGTCAGGGAGACAAAGGTCAGAAGGGCGCTCACCGGGTTGACGATGACAAAGATGGAGGTAAAGGCAAAGACGAAGAAGGTCACCTCCTGCATGCCGTCCTCCCGGAGCCGTTCACAACTCCTCTCTTAGCACAGGCGTCCTCCCCGGTCAAGAACCGGGCGCCGGGGCGGGTTGCGTGGGGAGGGAGATTTTCACTATCATCGGGGAGAAGGAGCCGAGCTGAATGAAGCCCATCGGGCCGCTCATGGCGGAGCATCGGAGGATAGAGAGGATGCTCGCCCTTATAGATGGGGAAAAGGGCAAGCCGGGACGCCTCCGCCCCGCTTTTGTGGCCGGGGTGGCGGATTTCTTCCGCACCTACGCCGACCGCTGCCACCACGGGAAGGAAGAAGATATCTATTTCGAGGCCCTGCGGGAAAAGCCGCTCTCCCGAAAGCACAGGGAGATGATGGATGACCTCATCGCGGAGCACCGATACGCCCGCGAGACCGTGCAACGCATGGCGCAGGCCAACGCGCGGTATGCCGCGGGGGATGAAGCCGCATACGACGAGGTCCTCACGTACATCGACGCCCTGAGGGAGTTCTATCCTTCCCACATAAACAAGGAGGACAACCACTTCTTCTACCCGTCCCTTGAGTACCTCTCCCGGGAGGAGCAGGGCCATATGCTCGATGAGTTCCAGGACTTCGACGGCTCCCTTATCCAGGAAAAGTACGAAGAGCTCATCGAAGAGCTCCGGGCCGGGTCCGCGGAAGCCTCCGGGCCCTAGCCGCTGGGTGTGCGGGAACCGGCCGGGGGGCTGCTGCCCGGCGTTATTCCCTCCGGGGACCGCGTGTGCTACCGTATAAAGATGATGTCGGCTTGTATCCGCGCTCCGGAGTACGTGCAGGTCTTTGTGACCCTCCGGTGCAACCGCAGATGCGGGTTCTGCTTCAACCGGGGGCTTTCCCCAATGGAGGATATGGCCCTCGCGGACTTCGATGCCCTTCTTGGGCGGCTTGCGGGAGCGGGGGTGAGAGAGGTGGACATCCTGGGCGGGGAGCCCACCCTTCACGGGGATATTCACGGGATGGCCGGCCTCCTTCGCTCCCGGCAAATGCGGGCCACGATGAGCGCCAACGGTACCCGGGTGGACGTCCTGGCCGGACTGAGGGGGGTCAGGGTGGGAATATCGATGAACGGAGAGGCGGTTACTCCGGCCCTCGACGCGTACGTGATGAAGGAAAAACCCATGCTCAAAAGCCTTTGTGACCCCGGAGGCGGCGTTCCCGGGGCCGTCCGTCCCTATCTGCGGATGCCGGGTGTGCGCTTCTTTTACATCTACCCGGATGCACTCTCCACGGAGGACCTCGCCTGGAGCGTGCCCTATCCCCGCTTTCTGGCGGAGGTCCGGGCCCTTAATGCCTCCTACGGCAACGTCGAGGGGGTCTCATGCGGGTTTCTTTCGCCGGACAAAAAAGGGTTCCCCGCCGATGTGCGCTGTCCGGCGGGAACCACGAAGCTCTCGGTGCTGCCCGACGGGACGGTTTACCCGTGCTATCTCCTTTCCCGGTTCCCGGAGTTCGCGCTGGGAAATATCCTGAGGGACGGATGGGACCGTCTCCTCGGCCATCCCGTTTTGCGGTTTTTCAGGCATTTCCGGGGAAACCCCTGCCCCAGGCGCGGCTGCTCCATCCATGGACGCTGCCATGGGGGCTGCCCGGCGGTGAGCCTCCTCGTCCGGGGGGACCTCGGCCTGCCCGACCCCCGGTGCCGGGCGGAGGGGACCGCGTGAGGAAAACGGAGGAGCTCAAGAGAGAGGCGGCGTGCTACGCGGTGCGCTTCGTCCGGGACGGGATGAGGGTGGGCCTGGGGCACGGGAGCACCACCTGGTATGCCCTGGAGGAGTTGGGACGCCTTCTCAAGGAAGGGGCGCTCACGGGCATCGTGGGCGTGCCGTGCTCCGAGGAGGTCCAGGAGCATGCCGGAGGGCTGGGCATTCCCCTGGGCGGTCTCGACGAGCACCCGGAGCTGGACCTCACCATAGACGGAGCGGACGAAGTCTCCCCCGATATGGGCCTCATCAAGGGGGGCGGCGGAGCGCTCCTCAGGGAGAAGATCGTGGCCCAGGCGAGCCGGCGGGAGATTATCGTCGTGGACGAGGGGAAGCTCTCCCCGCGCCTGGGCACGAGGCACCCGGTTCCGGTGGAGGTGGTCCCCTTCGGATGGCGGGGGCAGGCCGCCTTCGTCCGCTCCCTGGGGGGGCGGGCGGCACTCAGGCAAGGGGAGGCTCCTTTCAGGACGGACCAGGGGAACTTCATCCTGGACTGTGACTTCGGGCCCATGGACGACCCCCGGGGGCTCGCCGTGCGGCTTGAGCGAAGGGCCGGGGTGGTGGAGCACGGCCTTTTCCTGGACCTTGCCACCGACGTGGTCGTGGCCGGGGAGGGCGGGGTGCGCCACTTCGGCCGGGGCGAGAAAGTCGTCCTTTAAGCCGTCGCTAGAAGTACAGGTTGTTCACGCCCGTAATTATCATGTTCAGCCCGATGGCTCCCACGAAGAAGCCGTTGAGCCTGAGGGAGGTCTCCATCAGCTTGTCGAAGGCCACCTTGAGCTGCGTGGAAAACTGCTGCCGCGCGTACATGAGCCCGAGGATGATGAGGTAATTGAGAGAGAGAATCACCGCGAGAAGGACGAAGCTCTTCACCGGCCTGAAATGGTGTCCCATGAGGATGCTCAGCGAGATGGTGCCGGCCCCTATCATGAAAGGAAGGGCTATCTCGGAGGCGAGGTCGTCCAGGTCCTCTTTCATGTCGATGAGGGACCGCCGCCCGTGTATGATGTACATGAAGGCAAAGGAGAAGATGATGACCCCGCCGAAGATGCGGAAGGCCTCGAACCGAATCTGAAGAATTCTATCGAAGAAGAACTCTCCCCCGACGGCGAAGAACTCGAATATCAGCAGCGAGACGACGGACGCATTGAACAGGACCTTCATGAAGTCCTTCCGGCTCAGCTCCCGCATGACGGGCTGAAGGTATATGAACAGGGCGAAGGGGTTGAGAAGGACCAGGAAAGCCACTGCCGAGGCAATCATGAGCATTATGTAAGCAGAAGGTCCGGCGGAATGTCAACGGAAGGCCGACCCCCCGGCGGCAGCCGCCGGAAGAATCCGTTTTTTGTGATTTGAAACCTACTTTTTCCTGGTTTCCATTTGTAAAATGGCCTTTATCGGGGACATCTGTACGAACGTGCAGTCGGGAGAGACGGAGGAGTCATGACAGAGAGAAGGCTGAGCGCGGAAGCGCGCGTGGGCAACGAGACCTACACCGTGGTTTCCGAGAGCGTCGGTCTCAACAAGGTGCGCATCGTTACCCGCGTTTATTACCACGGAGAGACGATATCCGCAAAAAGGCATGATTATGACACGGTGAGCGCTTCGGACACAGTGGCCATCGGGCGCCTCCTCAAGAAGCATAACGACCAGGTCCTCCAAGAGCTGAGCACCCGAAAGCCCGAGCAGAAGGCCCCCGCCGATTATGTCCGGAGCGTCAGGAGCCTGCTGGCGCGCAGGAGCAACAGGAAGGCGCTCCTGGTCCTGGAGGAGGCCCTGGAGAGCTATCCCGGCGACCCCTTTCTCCTGTCCTATTTCGGGTGCCTGACGGCCGTGGTGGACAAGGACCATGAAAGAGGCATCCGGATGTGCACCACGGCCATGAGCGCTCTGGAAAAGCAGGTGCCCTTCGGGCAGGAGTTCTTCTATCCCACCCTTTACCTGAACCTGGGGAGGGCATACCTCGCGGCGGGCAGGAAGAAGGAGGCCGTAGACGCCATCAAGCGGGGCCTCCGGTCCGACCCCGAGAACCGCGACCTCCTGAGCGAGATGGACAAGCTGGGCCGGAGAAAACCGCCCGTTCTGCCCTTCCTTGCCAGGGGCAACCCCATAAACAAGTACATCGGCCTGCTCGTCCATCGCTAAAGGGGCAGCGGCTGCCTCCCTTCGTCCCTGGCGGGCGACCCTTTCAGCTCGGAGTTGGCCTGTCATCAAGGAAAAAGCGCCGTGGCCGAAAAAGCCGAAGGTGACAGGAGTCGCGGGCTACGGGCCGGGCTGCCTCCCGGTGGTTTCGGCGAGGGAACCTGCAAAGAGATTGAGGGCCTGGCAGTAGGCCACGCTCAACAGCTCGGCGTGGGTGCCCCGGGAGTAGTACAAGGCATCCTTGGTGGCCTCGCCGGCATAGCGGCGCGTCACGCGCTTCTGGTCATTCCCCAGAAACGTCGCCCGGAACACGACGGTCGCCTTGATGGGCTCGCGCATGCCTTCCTCTTGGGCGGCGGACTGCACCCAGGCCCGGACCAGCTCGATGTCGATGACAAGGGGCGCGGCATCCGGCGGGAAGGGCGGCTTCGTCACCTCGTAGCCCGCGCGTGTCAGCACCCGGATGACGTCGGCCCGGAGGATGGCGGGAAACCTGTCCATGCCGGAAACGACCAGGGGCTTTTCCTCCCGTCCCGGCCAGGTGTATATCCTGCCGACCACGCCTTCCGCGGCCCTGGCGTCCACGATGTTTCTGACATAGGCGAGCCCGTGCGCCTCCGGCACACCGACCGTGGCCTGCTGCGATGTGACGCCCCGGTCGTCCCCGCAGAGGACCCGGACCCCTCCGGGGGTGGACTCTATCCGGCGCTCCTCAAGGGTAAGCGTAACCGGGCCCCTGGGCGTGGCGCACGCCATGAGGACGAAAAGGGCAGGGACGAGAAGGGCCCAGAGGCGTACGGGTTTTTTCCTCGGGCGTATCATGAGAACCCTCCGCCGTGTCCCTGCCAGACGCCCACGAGGACGGCCAGAAGGCTTATGCCCAGGACCACCCAGTGAAAGCCGGTGAGAAACCTGAAGACCTTCTTCATGTCCCTTTCCTCGGGCCTGGCAAAGAGTTTTCCGAATATCTTCTTCTCGAAGGTAAGCACCAGGAGGTAGAAAAGCCACGCGGCCAGCATGACCAGGATGCCCAGGGACTCCACGCGGAACAGCGCGGCGTATCTGCCGGTCAGATAGAGGATGAGGCCTCCGGTTATGCCGGTCAGCCACACGTAGGCCTTGGCGTGCCGGGCGAATCGGCTCTCGAGGCGGTGGAACATGAGGACCATCTCCAGGTCGCCCTCCATGCGCATGAGCATGGGGAAAACGATGATTGTGACGAAACCGACGCCCCCTATCCAGAGGACCACGAGGACCACGTGCACCGCCGTCAGCAGGGCTACGAGCACCGACGCCTCAGGGTTTCCTTGCCTTGATGTAAGCCGAGAAGACGGCCTTCTCGACGCCTTCCCCGAAGTTCCATCTCCGGATGATGTCTTCGCTGTTCTCTTTGTCGAGGATCTCCACGTCCCGGAAGCCGGCCTCCGAGAGATGGCGGGTCAGGGTCTCCACGGAGACCGAGCCCGTTATTCACCCGCTGTAGGCCGAGGGGTTGCCAAGGACGTGGCCGGGAAGCTCCCCTCCCCGGAGGATGTCGCTTATCGCCAGGCGCCCGCCGGGCTTGAGCACGCGGTATGCCTCGCGGAAAACGGCGGGCTTGTCCTCCGAAAGGTTGATGACGCAGTTGGAGATGATGACGTCCACCTCGCTGTCGCCGAGGGGGAGGCTTTCTATCTCGCCCTGGCGGAAGGTGACGTTGTGCACCCCCAGTTTCTTCGCGTTTCGGCGGGCCTTCCCCACCATCTCCGGGGTCATGTCCACGCCGATGACCCTGCCCTGCTTACCTACCTTCATGGCCGAGAGAAAGGCGTCGAAACCCGCGCCGCTTCCCAGGTCCAGGACGGCCTCCCCCGGGGACAATTCCGCGATGGCCTGGGGGTTTCCACAGCCCAGCCCGAGGTTGGCCTCTCCCAGGCCAAGGGACAGCTCCTCGTCGCTGTAGCCCAGGAGCTTGCCCGCCTCCCGGAGCGTGCACGCCTCCTCCCCGGTGCCGCAGCAGCTGGAGGCCCCCAGGGCCGCATCTCCCCGGGCTACCTTGGCATAATCGGCCTTGACGAGATTCTTGAGCGTGAACTTCGGTCCTTCCATCGCGTTCTCCCCGGACATGCATTCATAGCATAATTCGCAGGCCTTTCCCTGTCAAGCTCCGGCCTCCGCCCGCGGGGGCACTGCGGCGCGGCGCGTGGGTGAGCGCGTCCCTTGCGGAGGAGAGGGGATATGTGGAAAATGTAAGGATGATGAAAATCCGCACCCTCGCCGTCCTCCTTTTCCTGCTTCTTCCC
>JARRLN010000021.1 GCA_037386965.1 Nitrospirota bacterium | reverse complement strand
TTCCGCCTTCCATGGTCTCCCTGAGAGGTCTCAGGCGATGCCTTCCCGGAGGATGTCGTGGATGTGGATGACGCCCTCGGGCGCTCCGGCGCCGCCCACCGCCACCAGCGAGGTAATGGAGTGGGCCTCCATCACGGCCAGGGCCCTGGCGGCCAGCTCCGTGGCGGCGATGGTCTTGGGGCTGCGGGTCATGACCTCGCCGGCCTTCATGCCGAAGAAGGCCTCCTCCCACTTCTCGATGCCCCGGCGCAGGTCGCCGTCGGTTATGACGCCCAGGAGCTTCCCGTCCCCGTCCACGACGGTGGTGACCCCCAGCCTCTTTGCGGACATCTCGACAAGGGCGGCCGTAACGGAGGCCTCGGGGGGCACCCGGGGGATGTCCTCTCCGGCATGCATGAGGTCGCTCACCCTGGTCAGCAGCTTCTTGCCCAGGGCCCCCTTGGGATGAAAGGCCGCGAAGTCCTCGCTCCTGAAACCACGCTTGAGGATGAGGGCCACGGCCAGGGCGTCTCCCATGGCCAGAGCCGCCGTGGTGGAAGAGGTGGGCACCACCCCCAGCGGGCAGGCCTCTTCCTTTACCGAGACATCCAGGACGACGTCGGCCGAGCGGGCCAGGGTGGACCGCAGGTTTCCCGTCAGGGCGATGAGCGTGACGCCGAAGCGCTTGAGAAAGGGGATAAGGCCCACCAGCTCCTCGGTCTCGCCGCTGTTGCTGATGGCCAGCACCACGTCCGCGGAGGTGACCATCCCCAGGTCGCCGTGGCAGGCCTCGGCCGGGTGCATGGAGTGCGCCGGGGTGCCCGTGGAAGCCAGGGTGGCGGCGATTTTCTGCCCCACCAGGCCCGACTTGCCCATACCCGAGACGATGACCCGTCCCCTGCTTGCCTGGATGACCTCCACCGAGCGGGCGAAGTCCTCGTTGAGCCGCCCGGCCATGTCGGTGATGGCCCGGGCCTCGACGTGAAGGACCCTCCGGGCATGCTCAAGAATGTCTGCCCTTTCCTCGCCGGTCATGAACCATCCAGAAGACGCGTCATTGCCCGCCTGCCGCGGGAGCGAAAAAACTCCCCTATTATAAATCCCCCCCTTTCAAATGTCAGGTGACCAGGTGACCAGTCACTTTTCTAACGACCGACCAGCCAGCGGCCGGGCGACCTGTCGGCGGCCAGCCGCCTTTTTGACACCCGGGCGACCAGTCGGCGGCCAGCCGGCGACCAGTCGCCTTTTCTAACGGCCCATCGCCTCCGGACGCCGAGCAGAGATTACTGCGACGAGAGGGCCTTCCGGCTCAGGGCCGCCACGTCCCGGGCCACCCGGAGCATCCCCGCCACCTCGTCCAGGGGTATCATGTTGGGGCCGTCACAGAGGGCCTTGTCCGGGTCGGGGTGGGTCTCCAGGAAAAGGGCGTCCACGCCCACCGCCGCCGCGGCCCGCATGAGGGGGGCCGCAAACTCCCTCTGCCCGCCCGTGGAGGAGCCCTCGCCGCCGGGCAGTTGAAGCGCGTGGGTGACGTCGAAGACTACGGGGTGGCCGTAGGAGCGCATGTGCCAGAGGCCCCGGAAGTCCACCACCAGGTTATTGTAGCCGAAGCTCGTCCCCCTCTCCGTAAGGAGAAGGTCCACCCCTCCGGCGGCCCGGAACTTCTCCACGACGTTCTTCATGTCCCACGGGGCCAGGAACTGCCCCTTCTTCACGTTCACGGGTTTTCCGGTGCGGGCCGCGGCGGCGATGATGTCCGTCTGCCGCGAGAGGAAGGCCGGTATCTGGAGGGCGTCCAGCACCTCTGCCGCACGGGCGGCCTCCTCCGGCGAGTGCACATCGGAGATGACCGGAAGCCCCAGCTCCTCTTTCACCTTGCGGAGTACCGCGAGCCCTTCCGTGAGCCCCGGCCCCCGGAAGGAGCGCACGCTGGTGCGGTTGGCCTTGTCGTAGGAGCTTTTAAAGACGAGGGGCAGGCCGAGCCCCTGGCAGATATCCCTGAGGGCCCGGGCCGTGACGAGGACGACTTCCTCGTTTTCGATGACGCAGGGGCCGGCGATGACCATGAGGGGCCCTCCGCCGCCCGCGCGCGCGGGACCGATGTCCACCCGGCGGGTCATCGGCCTTCGTGCTGGTGCTCGGGGAGGCTCTGCTCCTCGGGAAAAAGGAGCCGCTTCTCGTGCAGGGCCGCTCCTATGAAGGCCTTGAACAGGGGATGGGGGGCGGTGGGCCGGGACTTGAACTCCGGGTGGAACTGGCACCCCAGAAACCAGGGATGCTCCTTCACCTCCACGATTTCCACCAGCTCGTGGTCGGGGCTCGTGCCGCTGACGCGCATCCCCAACTGGGTGAGGAGACCCTTGTAGGCGTTGTTGAACTCGTAGCGGTGGCGGTGGCGTTCCGATACCTGCTCGGTCTGGTACGCCTCGTGGGCCCTGGTGCCGGGCTGAAGCACGCAGGGATAGGCCCCCAGCCGCATCGTCCCTCCCTTGTCGGAGGCCTCGGTGCGCTTTTCCTCCCGCCCGTGCTTGTGGTCATACCACTTCTCCATGAGGTAGATGACGGGGTCGGGCGTGGTGGTATAGAACTCCGAGCTGTTGGCCTGGGGGAGGGCGCAGACGTTGCGGGCGTATTCGATGACCGCGCACTGCATGCCCAGGCATATGCCGAAGAAGGGTATCTTCTTCTCCCGGGCGTAGCGGATGGCCTTTATCTTTCCCTCGATGCCCCGGTGGCCGAAGCCCCCCGGTACCAGGACGCCGTCGCAGTCGGAGAGAAACTTCTCCGCGCCCTGGCTTTCTATTTCCTCGGAGTCCACCCACTGAAGCCGCACGGCGGCCTCGTTGGCGATGCCCCCGTGGGTGAGGGCCTCGATGAGGCTCTTGTAGGAGTCCTTGAGCCCGATGTACTTGCCCACGATGGCGATGGTCACCTGGTGCGAGGGCTCCTTGACCCTGCGGATGATGTCCTTCCAGAGCGCCAGGTCCGGGGGGGCGGCGTCCAGGGCGAGCTTGCGGCAGACCGCCGTGGTCAGCCCCTCCTCGTCCAGGGAGAGGACGACCTCGTAGATGCTGGAGACGTCCATGGCGGCCACGACGGCCTCCTCCTCGAGGTTGCAGTGCAGGGCTATCTTGCTCTTCACCCCCGGGGGGAGGGCGCGGTCCGTGCGGCACAGGAGGACGTCGGGCTGGATGCCGATTTCCCGAAGCTCCCTGACGCTGTGCTGGGTGGGCTTGGTCTTCTGCTCCCCGCTGGTGGCGATGAAGGGCACCAGGGTGAGGTGCATGTACAGGACGTTCTCCCGTCCCGCGTCATGGCGCATCTGCCGGATGGCCTCCAGGAACGGGAGGCTCTCGATGTCGCCCACGGTGCCCCCGATTTCCACGATGAGCACGTCGTTGTCGCCCACGGCCGATTGTATGGACGCCTTGATTTCGTCGGTGACGTGGGGGATTATCTGCACGGTGTCGCCCAGGTAGTCGCCCCGGCGCTCCTTGGTTATGACGTTGAAGTATATCTTTCCCGTGGTGTAGTTGTTGGCCTGGGTGGCCCGCATGCTGGTGAAGCGCTCGTAGTGGCCCAGGTCCAGGTCCGTCTCGGCCCCGTCGTCGGTGACGAAGACCTCTCCGTGCTGAAAGGGGCTCAGGGTGCCGGGGTCCACGTTGATGTAGGGGTCGAGCTTCTGTATGCCCACCTTGTAGCCCTTGGCCTCAAGGAGCGCCCCCGTGGCGGCGGCCGCTATGCCCTTGCCCAGGGAGGAGAGGACGCCGCCGGTTACGAAGATGAATTTAGCCATCTCTCTGCTTTCTCCAGGTCCTCGGGGGTGTCCACGCCCCATGTGTCGTGCACGGTCTGGCCCACCTTTATTTTCATCCCGCACTCCAGGGCCCTCAACTGCTCCAGCCGTTCCGTCTCTTCCAGGGCCGTGGGCCTCAGGGCCGAGAGCCTCAGAAGGGCCTCCCTGCGGTAGGCGTAGATGCCGATGTGCTTGTAAAGCGCGGCCCCCGCGGCCTGCACACCCGAGAGGTCCTTCCAGCGGTCCCGGTGCCAGGGGATGGGGGCGCGGGAGAAATAAAGCGCAAACCCCTCCCCGTCCAGGGCCACCTTCACCACGTTGGGGTCCAGGATTTCCTCGGTGCTGGTGATTCTCTTGGCTGTGGTGCCGATGGAGGCCCGCCGGTCTTCCAGAAGTTCGATGGCGGTGTCGATAATCTCAGGCTTCATGAGGGGTTCATCGCCCTGAACATTGACAATTATATCATAATCGAGCTCCCGGGCCGCCTCGGCCACCCGGTCCGTCCCCGTGGCATGCAGCGCGGAGGTAAGGACGGCCTTCCCGCCGAAGGCCGCCACGGCCGCCGCAATCTCCTCGCTGTCGGTGGCCACCACGACGGCATCTGCAAGGCGGGCACCCCGGCAGTTCTCATAAACATGGCGGATGAGGGGTTTGCCGCAAAGGGGGGCCAAGGCCTTTCCCGGGAAACGGGTGGACGCATATCGGGCGGGAATAACGACCAGAGCGGGCATCGATAATTATAAATGACGCCGGGGGATTTTGAAAAGCGGAGAAAAGTCCCCGTGCATATGCGCACTATTGCTTTACATGGCTTAACACATGGGATTATAATAAATTTTAATGGCCCGAAAGGTACTTGTCTTCGCTGTCATTTTCGTCCTGGGCTTTGCCCTGGGGATGGCCTTTCTTGCGCACCGGGGAAGCTTCCCGCCGCACGTCACGCGGGCTCCCGCGGGGGCGGCGGCCGGAGAGGTTCCCGCCCCTCCGGTAAAGGACTTCGCGGCCATCGCCAAGGCCGTTACCCCCGCGGTGGTCAACATCTCCACGGTGAGGACCGGCGAGGCCTCATCCCGCGGAGCCGAGCCCTTCGGGGACTATTTTGACGGCCTCTTCGGCCCCTGGGCGGAGAGCGGGAAGACCGGGACAGTGATGGAGCACGGGCTGGGCTCTGGCCTTGTCATTTCCCCCGACGGCTACATCCTGACCAGCAGCCACGTGGTCATGGGGGCCGAGAAGATAAAGGTGACCCTCTATGACCGGCGCGTTTTCAGGGGGGTCCTCATCGGGGCCGACCCCAAGACCGACCTGGCCGTGGTGAAGATATCGGCGGATGCCCTGCCCACCGTCCCCTGGGGGGACTCCGACGCCCTGAGCGTGGGGGAGTTCGCCCTGGCCGTGGGCAACCCCTTCGGGTTGAGCCACACGGTGACCATGGGCATCGTAAGCGCGGTGGGCCGGGCCAACGTGGGCATTGCCGACTATGAGGACTTCATCCAGACCGACGCGGCCATCAACCCCGGCAACTCCGGCGGCCCCCTGGTGGATACCACCGGGAACCTCATCGGGGTGAACACGGCCCTCTTTTCCCGGAGCGGGGGCTACCAGGGCATCGGGTTTGCGGTGCCCAGCAACATGGCGCGCTCCATCGCCGAGCAACTCATCGGGCGGGGACGCGTGGTGCGCGGCTGGCTGGGCATCGGCATCCAGGAGCTCACCCCGGAGCTTGCCCGCAAGTTCGGCGCCAAGGCGCCGGAGGGCGCCCTGGTGAGCGATTTTCTCCCGGGCAGCCCGGCCGAGGCGGCGGGGCTTTCAAACGGAGACATCGTCCTCCGGTTCGGTGGGGTCCGCGTGGACGGCCCCGCGGAGCTGAGAAACCTGGTTGCCCGGAGCACTCCGGGTGCGAAGGTATCCGTGGAAATCCTGAGGGGCGGCAGGAGGCATGAGATGTCGGTGACCGTGGGGGAGACCCCGCGGGAGGCCGAGCGCCCCGCTGCTGCGCCCCCGGGTGAGAGGAGGCACGACGTCTTCTCGGGCCTCCGGGTCATCGCCCTTACCGGGGAGGTGGCCAGCCAGTTGAACGTGCCTTCCGGCAGAGGGGCCGTGGTGGCGGGGGTGCGGGAGGGCTCCCCGGCGGCCGAGGCCGGTTTGCGGAGGGGAGACGTCATCCTCGAGGTGGAGCAAAGGAGGATTCAAGGCCCGGCGGACTTTCGCGCCCTGTCGGCTGCGTCCCGTCCGGGCGCTACGGTCATGCTGTATATAAATCGTGGAGGGAGAAAATTCTATGTCACTGTTGCCGCATCATAGAGACGTTTGCGGAAAGGAGGTGAGGCGCGCATGGTCTGGCTCAGAATCGCGATAGTCGTCCTGCTTGTCTTCTCCGGCTACTACATCGGCGCCGGGTTCGGGCAGCCGCTGGCGGGCGCCGTGGGCGGGACGCTGGCGGGCGCCGTCGCCCTGGCCGTGGAGCAGGTCCTCAGGAGGGTCTCCATCGGCTCCATCATCGGGGGCCTGGTGGGCCTTGCCGTGGGCCTTTATGCCTCCCGGCTGTTTCTCATGCCCTTTGAGAACATTCTCGACGGCAGCTTCATGGTGGCCACCTTCCTTGGAGGGGCCATCCTGGGGTACGGGGGGTTTCTCCTCGGGCTGAAGAAGGGGGAGAAGCTCACCCTGGCGCATATCTTTCGCATCGTGCGGGGGCAGGAGGCGGACCAGAACGCCAAGCTCCTGGACACCAGCGTCATCATAGACGGCCGCATCGCAGACGTCTGCGAGACGGGCTTCCTGGAGGGGGTGTTCATCGTCCCCCAGTTCATCCTGCATGAGCTTCAGCATATCGCCGACTCGCCGGACAGCCTGAAGAGGGCCCGGGGGCGGCGGGGCCTGGACGTGCTGCACCGCGTGCAGAAGATGCCGGACATCGAGGTGAAGATAGTCGAGGACGACTTCCCCAAGATAAAGGAAGTGGACGCCAAGCTGGTGGCCCTGGCCAAGGCCCGGGGGGCCAAGGTGGTCACCAACGACTTCAACCTCAACAAGGTGGCCGAGCTTCAGGGCGTCGCCGTCCTGAACATCAACGAACTGAGCAACGCCATCAAGCCCGTGGTCCTTCCGGGCGAGACCCTCTCGGTCTTCATCATCAAGGAGGGCAAGGAGCCCAACCAGGGCGTGGCCTACCTGGAGGACGGCACCATGGTCGTCGTGGACAACGGCCGGCGGCTCATCGGCAGAAACGTGGAGGTCACCGTGACCAGCGTGCTTCAGACGACGGCGGGCCGGATGATATTCACCAAGACCAAGGAAGACTACGAGCGCGAAGAGCTCAAGGTCGTCCGCTAGGATGCCCCGAGGGGTCGTCGTTGCCGTGGTGCCCGCCGCGGGGCTGGGCAGGAGGCTGGGCACGAACAAGGCCTTCGCCTTTCTGGAGGGGCGGCCCCTTCTGGACTGGGTCCTGACGACCCTGGAGGGCGTCCGGGAGGTGGCGGAGGTCATCCCCGCGCTCAAGCGCCGGGACATGCAGGAGGGGGCCCGGCTCATAGAGGAGGGCGGTTTCCGGAAGGTCAAGAAGATAGCCCCCGGGGGCGAGGAGCGGCAGGACTCGGTGATGAACGCCCTCCGGCTCATCGACGGTGAGGCCCGCACCGTCCTCGTGCATGACGGGGCCCGCCCCCTGCTGACGCCCGGCATCGTCCGGGCCGTCCTTGCGGGCCTCGCGGGGCACGACGGCGCGGTGGCCGCCGTGCCGGTCAAGGACACCGTCAAGGAGGCCGGAGAGGGCAACCTCGTCAAGAGGACCCTGAGGCGCGACACCCTCTGGGCGGTGCAGACCCCGCAGTGCTTCCCGTACGAAACGCTTCTTAAGGCCTACGAAAGCGCGGCCCGCGCCGGGGTGAGGGCCACGGACGACGCCTCCCTGGTGGAGCGCGAGGGGGGCCGGGTGGCGCTGGTTCCGGGCTCCTACGAAAACATCAAGGTGACCACCCCGGAGGACCTCGTGGTGGCCGAAGCGCTCCTCAGAAAGAGGCGGGAAGGGCCATGAGGGTGGGCTTCGGTTACGACTCGCACCGCCTTCAGGAGGGCAGGCGGCTGGTCCTGGGCGGCGTGGAGATACCGGCCGGGAGGGGCCTGGCCGGGCACTCCGACGCCGACGTGCTCACCCATGCCGTCATCGACGCCCTGTACGGGGCCCTGGGGGAGGGGGACATCGGCACACACTTCCCCGATACCGACCCCGCCTTCAAGGACATATCCAGCCTCGAGCTCCTCGCACGCGCCCTGTCGGAGGTGAAGGACAAGGGCCTGGAGGTCCTCTGGGTGGATACCACCCTCATCTGCGAGGAGACGAGGCTTGCCCCGCACATGCAGGCCATGCGCGCCTCCCTGGAGCGGGCCGGCCTTCCGGCCGTCAACATCAAGGCCAAGACGAACGAGGGGATGGGGTTCGTGGGCCGGGGAGAGGGCATCGCGGCCTGCGCCGTCTGCCTCCTGGGGCCCGCCTCCGAAGGGCCATAAAGGGGAGTCCCTATAAAAGGCCCCAGGGCCCCTAAAGAGGGTCTGGGCCGGGGCCTGGGCCCCCTTTCATCTCCTGGATGGTCTCTTCCAGGGCCTCCCTGACGGGCTGCACGGTCTCGCGGTCTCTGGCTTCCTCCAGGTAGGGCAGGGCGTCGCGGGCCCCCATCGTGCAGAGGAGATAGGCCGCGTCGGCCCGCACCGTGGGGTTTTCGTCCCCCAGGGCCCGCAAGACGGCGGGCGCCTGGGCCAGAATCTCCTCCGCGCAGCTCTCCACGAGGGCTTCCACCACGGCCACCGTCCCCAGGCGCACCCGGCCCCGCTCGTCGGCGATGAGGGCGGGCAGAAGGCCCAGGAGGCCGCGGTCGTGCTTCATCATGTCGATGATGTTCTCCAGGAATCCCCGCTCCATGTGGTCCGCTATCATGGCGAGCGTCTCGTCCGGTTGCATCGCTTATAGTATGTCGGGCAGCCCATGGCAGTCAAACCGGCACGGCGTGCTATAATGCCGCCATGGCGGGACCGGCGCGCTCGAAGGCCGCGATTCTCCTGATGGGGGCCACCCTGGCCGTGGTGGCCTTCTGGCTCTTCTGGCCCAGCGACGAGGCGCGCATAAGGAAGCTCCTCACCGAGACCGTCCACGCGGTGGAGGAAGAAGACCTCCCGGGCGTCCTCTCCCCCGTGGCCTTTCAATACACCGACAACCACGGCCTGAGCTATCTGCTCCTGAAGCGGACCCTGCAGAGGGAGTTCCGGCACTTCGAGGACATCGATGTCCAGATGAAAATCCTCTCCGTCGAGGTCGACGGAGAGGAGGCCGTGGCCCGCCTGGACCTCCTCGTCCTGGCCACCCGGGACGGGGAACGGGGCTATTTCTTCGGGGGGCTCAAGGAGCCCGCCCATGCCGTCTTGTATCTCAAGAAGAACACTCCCCGCGGCTGGCGCATCGAGCGGGGGGAGTACGAGCCGGGAGAATAGATGGCAATGCTTGGCCCTTTCCCCTTGCACCCCTCGGGCTCCTGTACTAAGCTTAGAACTGTCTCAAAATTGCTTCCGGCTGCAAGAGGCCTAAATGGCGGCATACGGCGTCGTAAAGGGAAAATCGTCCTCAACGCAGCGCTGCTGCGCCTCCGGGCGATTTCCCCTTTTCTCCTTGTCTGCCGCCATTTTTTCTCTCTTTCGCTTCGAAATCAATTTTGAGACAGGTTCTGGTCTCACTACAATGTAATTACAATGTAAGGAGGTCGGCCGATGGCGGACGTCTACCATGCCCTCGGGCTCAACATGCACCAGCCCCTGGGCAACCTCATCGCCCTGCACAACTCCGGAGAGCCCTGGGAGGCCAAGCAGGTCCTCTGGTGCTACGACCGCGTGACGCGGATGCTGGAGGGCTGGGAGGACGTGGCCCGGCTTCACATGAGCTTCTCCGGCACGCTCTTGAAGCAACTGGAGGACCCCGGGGTGCGGGAGACTTTCACCCACACCGCGGACATCGCCGATTTCCTGGAGCGCTACAAGCGCTCCAACATCGAGTTCGCCGGAACGGGCCTCTACCATCCGGTCTACCCCCTTATCCCCGAGGCCGACTGGGACGCGCAGACAGAGTGGTGGCTGGGCCTGGGGCGGCACCTGCTGGGCAGGGGCCATTTCCCGGGGTTCTGGCCGCCGGAGATGGGCTTTACCATGGAGATGATACCGGTGCTCCGCCGGCACGGGTACCGCTACGTGCTCGTGGACTGCTGGTACATCAAGCCCAGGCGCGAGATGCGCTGGGAGGAGATGCGCTACAGGCCCTACGTCGCCCGCTACGGCGGGGAGGAAATCGTCGTCGTCCCCCGGGACCGAGAGCTGAGCGACGCCCAGGAGTCGGGGCTGGACCCCGGATGGTTTCAGCACGAGATGTACGAGCGCACCAAGGGGTGCGACTTCCCCGCCCTGGTGACCACGTGGACCGATGGGGAGAACGGCGGATGGTTCCGCATCCCGGAGGTGGAGGCGGGCTTCTGGGGGGTCTTCTATCATCCCATCCTGGAGCGTTACAGGGAAGGCACCCTGGGCTTCACCCCGATACATATCAGCGAGTTCCTCGACCGTTTTCCCCCCACCGAGGAGGTGGAGGTCCACCGGGGGGCCTGGAACACCGGGCACCACTGGGGAGGGGACTTCACCCAGTGGACAGGCTCGCTGCTTCAGAAGCGGGGTTTCGACGAGCTCAGGAAAGTTAGCGCCTATTACCGGGAGGTCAAAAAGGCCTTCGACCAGCGGCAGGGCGAGGCCCGCGACCCCGAGGACGTCCGCCATCTCATCGTCCGGGCCTATGACCACATCCTCACCGCCGAGACCAGCGACAACTTCTTCTGGGCAAGCCGGTGGGTCCACCGGAGCTTCGACGAGATAGAGCAGGCGTACCATCTGCTGGATACGGCCATGGAGCTTCTGGGCGCGAGGGAGCGGGCCTAAAAGACCCTCTCAGCCTGCTCCCGCCACCCAGGGCAGGACCGCCAGCAGGCCCATGGAGCACCAGAACAGGAGCCGGGGCAGACGGCGGGCGCCCGCGTACCTGAGACGATAGCCCACGCGGTCCAGGGCGATGATGAGGGCCTCGGAGAGCATCTCCCAGACCGCCTGCGCTCCCACCAGGGCGGCGGCCACCGAAAGCGCGCCCCCTCCGGCCCTGGAGGCCGCGGCCATGGAGATGGCGGCGTACAGGAGGAAGAAGGGGGCCGTCTCCATGTGGGCCATCTCGTGGGCCCCCGCGAGGTCCAGGCGGTTTTTCTCCCTGAGACCCCGGCGCAGAAGCCAGTTGACCACGGGCGGGTGCGGGATGCGAAGCGTGCCCCACCCCGAGCTGTGCCTGAAGCCCGGACCGATGACAACGGTCGCCCTGGGGCCGTACCATGTGCGGGCCTCGAGGGTCTGGGACTTTTTTGGACGCTTATTCCGCAAGCTTGAAGACCACCGTTGCCAGGGGCGGCAGGGTCAGCAGAAGGGAGTTGTCCCGTCCATGGCAGGGGATGGGCGCGGCCTGCACGCCGCCCCAGTTGCCCACGCCGCTTCCGCCGTAAAGAGGCGCGTCGCTGTTCAGCACTTCCTTCCAGAAGCCCCAGCGCGGCGCGCCAATGCGGTAGTTATGCCGCACCACAGGCGTGAAGTTACAGACCACCAAGACCATGTCTTTCTTTATTTTACCTTTTCTGAGGAAGCTCACGACACTCTGCTCCCAGTCCGATATGTCTATCCATTCGAACCCCTCCCGGACGAAGTCCTGCTCGAAGAGGGCGGGCTCGCCCCGGAGAAAGGTGTTCAGGTCCCGCACCCAGCGCTTGAGCCCCCGGTGGGTGGGCAGCTCCAGGAGGTTCCAGTGGAGGCTTTCCTCGTGGTACCACTCCTGCCACTGCCCGAACTCCCCGCCCATGAACAGGAGCTTCTTGCCCGGGTGCGTGAACATGTACCCGAACAGGAGGCGCAGGTTGGCGAACTTCTGCCACCAGTCCCCCGGCATCTTCCCGATGAGGGAGCCCTTGCCGTAGACCACCTCGTCGTGGGAGAGGGGGAGGAGGAAGTTCTCCTGGAAGGCGTACCAGATGCTGAAGGTGAGCTGGTTGTGGTGGTGCTTCCTGTGGACGGGGTCCCGGGAGAAGTACGAGAGCGTATCGTGCATCCAGCCCATGTTCCACTTCATCCCGAAGCCCAGGCCTCCCAGGTACACGGGGCGGGAGACCATGGGCCAGGCGGTGGATTCCTCGGCGATGCTCTGCACGTCGGGATGGGCCTCGAAGACGGCCTCGTTCATCCGCCTCAGAAAGCTGATGGCGTCGGTGTTCTCCCTGCCGCCGTGCTCGTTGGGGACCCATTCCCCTCTCTTGCGCCCGTAGTCGAGATAGAGCATGCTGGCCACGGCGTCCACCCGGAGGCCGTCGGCGTGGTACATGTCCAGCCAGAAGCGGGCGCTGCTCAGCAGGAAGTTGCGCACCTCGTAGCGGCCGTAGTTGAAGATGTAGCTCTTCCACTCCGGGTGGTAGCCCTTCTTCGGGTCGGCGTGCTCGTAGAGATAGGTCCCGTCGAAGTAGGAAAGCCCGTGCACGTCGTCGGGAAAGTGTGAGGGAACCCAGTCCAGGATGACGCCGATGCCGTTTTGGTGGAGCAGGTCGATGAGGTACATGAAGTCCTGGGGGGTGCCGTAGCGGCTCGTGGGGGCGAAAAACCCCACGGTTTGGTATCCCCAGGAGCCGTAGAAAGGGTGCTCCATGACCGGGAGGAACTCCACGTGGGTGAAACCCATCTCCTTGACGTAGGCCACCAGCTCACGGGCCGTTTCCCTGTAGGTGAGGCGGCGGTTGCCCTCCTCGGGGACCCGCCGCCAGGAGCCCAGGTGCACCTCGTAGACGGACATGGGGGCCTCCAGGGCGTTGCGCCCGGCCCGGGTGCGCATCCACTCGCCGTCCCCCCACGCGTACTCCAGGTCCCAGACGATGCTGGCCGTCTCCGGAGGCCTCTGCCAGTACAGGGCGTAGGGGTCGCCCTTGTCCACCCGGTAACCCCGGCGGGGGGAGCGGATGTGGTACTTGTAGGCCGTCCCCTTGCCCGCCCCGGGTATGAAGCCTTCCCATATGCCCGAGCCGTCGGCCCGGCTTCTGAGGAAATGGCTGTCGGGGTTCCAGCCGTTGAGGTCCCCCATCACCGAGACCGCCTGGGCGTTGGGGGCCCAGACGGCGAAGTACGTGCCCGGGACGCCCTCTACCTCCATGGGGTGCGAGCCCAGCTTCTCGTGCAGGCGGAAATGGCTTCCCTCCCTGAAAAGATAGATGTCGTAATCCGTGAGGCGGCTTGTTTCGTAGGTGACGTTTCCGACTTTCATCAGGCATCTCCTCACACACCCGATTCCCGGCTCAGTATGTCGTTGATCCCCTTTATGGGGATAACGAGCCAATCGGGCCGGTTGTTCAGTTCGTAGCCCAGCTCGTAGACGGCCTTGTCCAGGAGGAAGGCCTGCAGGAGCGTTTCCAGGTCTCCCCTGTCACGGGGCACGAAGGGCGCGTCCCCGGCGGCCTCCAGGTAGGCGCTCAGGAATATGCCGCTTATCGTATGGTACCAGCGCTCCACCCAGGGCTCAAGCTCCGGTATGTCCTCCGGCCTCAGCGTCTCGTGCTGGAAGAGTGCGAAGAAGGCCGCGTAATGGAAGGAGCGGACCATGCCGGCCACGTCCACCAAGGGGGAGCGCTTCAGACGCCTTTCGCTCAGGGCGCGGGCGGGCTCCCCCTCGAAGTCGATGATCACGAAATCCTTCCCGATGTCCAGCACTTGCCCCAGGTGGTAGTCGCCGTGGATGCGCGTCTTGACGGCATCGAACTTCTTGGCAAGCAGCCGTCCGAAACGGCCCGTTATCTCCTGCTCCCGGGCGAGCACCTCCTCGGCCCGGGGCCGGACGCGCTCGGGCAGGCGCTTGATGTTCCGCGAAAAAGAGGCGAAGACCCTGCGGGCCTGGCTCCGCATCGTCTGGTACAGGGACCTCTGCCAGAGCATGCTGAAGGGCTCGGGCACGAAGGCCGGGTCGTCCCTGGCCGAGGCCAGCGCCAGGTGCAGTTCGGCCGTCCTTCGGCCCAGGATGTCCACCTTCTCCGGGTGGAGGCCGCCGATGAGCTCCTGAAGGACGGGCGGGACGGTGGAGAAGTCCCCGTCCAGGAGAGACGGGGGTGCCTGCGCCAGGGCGGGGTCGGGCTTGACGGCAATGACCTGTTCGAAGTACCGCGCCACCGCATGAAGCATGTGGGACCATTCGTCCCCTTCGTTGGGCACCTGCGCTTGAAGGAGCCCCAGCACGGCGGGCTCCATGTCCTTCCTGTGATACTCCACGGCCCCGGCAAAAAGCGGGATGTTCCGGAATCGGGTCTTCTCGGTGAGGAACCTTACGATTTCCGGGTCGGGGTTCATCCCCGTCTCCAGGCGGCGGAAGAGCTTGAAGAAGAACGTCTCGGCGTAAAGAGCCGACGTGTTGGTCTGATCCACCCCGAGCACCTGGGAGGAGAGGACGTCCCTGTGCCCCTGCATGAGCTTCCGGAATACCCCTCCGTGGTAGGCCCGAAGCTCCCCCTGCCTCCCCCGCACCCGGTGCCTCCGCATCATCGTCCGGAAGAGGCCGTCGCGGAAGGCCCCTTTGTACATGCCATCATAGAGGACGCCCGGCTTCCCCTCCACCCTCAGGCGGGCGATGACGGCCTGCGGCGTTTCCTCCATCAGAGAGGCCCCCCTCTCGGCCGGAAGGACGCCTTCGGGCTCTGCGGCCTCGGGGGGGAGGTGGCAGAAAGCCACCGGAAGCACGTACGTCTCGGGAGTGCCGTCGGTGTACTGGACGTCGAGCAGGAGGAGCGAGGCGTCGGCATCGGGCATGGCGATGTTCTCGCCGATGCCGACCTTCGCTATCTTTTGTGCCTTGGAGCGGAACCACCGCTGCTCGCGGAGATACAGGGGAAGGACGTCCCGCTCCAGCCTTTCCCGTGCGCGCCCCTCCAGGACCCTCTGCCACCTCCCGCTCACCTTGATCTCCCGCACCGTCAGGCTCTCGGCGGCCATCGGCTCCTCGGCCTGCTTGAGGAGGAAGACATAGTATCCGTAAGGCCCCAGGGTGAGTGCGTAGGGAGTCTCCCGGACGGCTGGAAACTCGTTCTGGCTGAACACGTCCTCGGGGATGGAGCCCGCGTATTTCGCCAGGTCCAGCTCCGCCGCCTGGGAGTGCCGCGAGAGGTTCAGGGCGACCAGGACCAGTTCGTCCTCCCACTTTCTGACGAAGGCCATGACTTTGGGGTTCTCAGGCGGGACGAACTCCATCGCACCGCGTCCGAAGGCCTTGAAGCGCTTTCGCATGGCCAGCATTCGCTTCATCCACCACAGGAGGGAGCCGGTGTTGGCCTGCATGGTCTCGACGTTGACGGCCTCGTAGTGGTACTCCGGGTCGATGATGACGGGGAGGTAGAGCCTCTGCGGGTTGGCCGTCGAGAAGCCGGCGTTGCGGTCCGGGCTCCACTGCATGGGGGTGCGGACGCCGTTGCGGTCGCCCAGGTAGTAGTTGTCCCCCATGCCTATCTCGTCGCCGTAGTAGATGATGGGCGTGCCCGGCATGGAGAAGAGCATGACGTTCATCAGCTCGGCCTTGCTCCTCATGTTGTTGATGAGGGGAGCCAGCCGTCTTCTGATGCCCAGGTTGAGCCGGGCCCTGGGGTCCCGCGCATAGACCCGGTACATGTAGTCCCGCTCCTCGTCGGTCACCATTTCCAGCGTGAGCTCGTCGTGGTTTCTGAGGAACATGGCCCACTGGCAGGTCTCCGGCACCGGAGGGGTCTGCTCCAGGACGTCCACCGTGGGGAAGCGGTCCTCCATCTCGATGGACATGAACATTCGGGGCATGAGGGGGAAATGGAAGGCCATCTGGCAGCCGTCTCCGTCCCCGAAGTACCGGGCGGCGTCCTCCGGCCACTGGTTGGCCTCCGCCAGGAGCATCCTGTTCTTGTACTTTCCATCGACGTACGCCCGGAGCTTCCTCAGAAACTCGTACGTCTCGGGCAGGTTCTCGCAGTTGGTGCCCTCCCGCTCGAAGAGGTAGGGGACGGCGTCGAGCCTCAGGCCGTCCACGCCCATCCCGAGCCAGAAGTCCAGCACCCTGAAGACGGCCCGTTCCGTGTGGGGGCTCCGGAAGTTCAGGTCCGGCTGGTGGGAGTAGAACCTGTGCCAGTAATAGGCCTTCGCCACGCGGTCCCAGGACCAGTTGGAGGGCTCGAAGTCCTTGAAGATGATGCGCGCGTCCTGATAGCGCTCGGAGGTGTCGCTCCAGACGTAGAAGTCCCGCCAGCGGGAGCCCGGTTTGGAGGCCCTGGCCCTCTGGAACCAGGGGTGCTGGTCCGAGGTGTGGTTGAGCACCAGCTCGGTGATGATGCGCATCCCCCGCTGGTGGGCCTCCTTGAGGAAGTCCTTGAAATCCCTGAGCGTCCCGTAGGCAGGGTGCACGGAGAAGTAATCCGCGATGTCGTAGCCGTCGTCCTTGAGGGGCGAGGGGTAAAAGGGCAGAAGCCAGACGGCCGTCACCCCCAGGTCCGCCAGGTAGTCCAGTTTCTCGATGAGGCCCCTGAAGTCCCCGATGCCATCGCCGTCGCTGTCGGCGAAGGTCCGCACGTGGACCTCGTAGATGACGGCGTCCTTGTACCAGAGGGGGTCGTCCTCCAGGGGGTTGTCCCTGACCATGCGCCTCCTTCACATGAAGTAATCGAAGTCCGCTTCCCTCCTGAGCCTCCTCAGCACCCGGAAGATGTGCGCGGGAGAGCGCCGGGGGTCAAGCCGGACGAAATTCCATTCCCCGTACCAGATGTACTTCTCGTCGCTGATGAGGTCGTGCACCAGGTAGGGGTTTTCGGGCCTGAGCTCGAGCTCCGTGGCCGGCACCCTGATTCTGCCGCTCTGGGCGTTGTAGGGGTCGAGGTTCACGACGATGAGCAGGATGTTTGTCATCTCCTCGTCGACCTTCATGTAGAAGATGAGCTTCTCGTTGTCCGTCTCGTGGAAGCTGACATTGTGCGTGCTCTGAAGCGCGGGGTTGTCCCGCCGGATGCGGTTTATCTGGGCGATGAAATCCTTGATGTTGCCCGGGGCGTCCCAGTCCCATTTCTTGACCATGTACTTCTCGGAGTCCAAGTACTCCTCCTTTCCCGGCATGGCCTCCGAGACGGTCAGCTCGAAGGGCGGCCCGTAGACGCCGTAACTGGACGACAGCGTGGCCGCCAGGACGAGCCGCATGAGGAAGGCCGACCTGCCCCCGTACTGGAGGATTTCCGGAAGGATGTCGGGAGTGTTCGTCCAGAAGTTCGGACGGAGGAACTCCCGGACCTCGGTGCGGGTGAGGTCGGTGAGGTACTGCACGATCTCGCCCCTCGTGTTCCGCCAGGTGAAATACGTATAGGACTGGGTGAAGCCTATCTTGGCCAGGAGGTACATGACCTTCGGGCGGGTGAACGCCTCCGAGAGGAAGATGGTCTCCGGGTACCGTTTCTTGACGTCCTCGATGAGCCATCGCCAGAACCCGAAGGGCTTGGTGTGGGGGTTATCCACGCGGAAGATGCGTATGCCCTGCCCGACCCAGTGCAGGAGGACGCTTCTGAGCTCCTCCCACAGAGCCTCCCAGTTCTCGCTCTCGAAGTTCAGGGGGATGATGTCCTCGTACTTCTTCGGCGGGTTCTCGGCGTGCTGCACAGAGCCGTCCGGCCTCCATGTGAACCACTCCGGGTGCTCGCGGACGTACGGGTGGTCCGGAGAGCACTGAAAGGCAAGGTCCATGGCCACTTCAAGGCCGTACTGGCGGGTTTTCTCCACGAAACGCCGGAAGTCATCCAGCGTGCCCAGGGCCGGGTTTATGTCCTTGTGCCCCCCTTCCTCCGAGCCGATGGCCCAGGGGCTCCCGGGATCTCCGGACTGGGCCAGCGGTACGTTGTTCTTCCCCTTTCTTTTGCTCTTTCCGATGGGGTGCACCGGTGGCAGGTAGATGATGTCGAACCCCATGCGGGCTATTTCGGGGAGGAGGGCCTCGCAGTCCTCAAAGCGGGCGTGCCCCGTGTCCGGGCAGGAGCGGGGGAAAAACTCGTACCACGCACTGACTAGGGCCTTTCTCCTGTCCACCTCCACCGGAAGCTCCTTGTCGTAAAGCGAGGCCCAGCGCTTATCGGGATACTTCTCGGCCAGGGCCCTGGCCTCCTCGCTGAGGGCGGTGGCCACGGCGCGCTCAGGGTCGGTGTGGTCCCTCAGGAATCGGGCGTGCTCCCCAAGGGTGCGGGCGTCCTCGCCGGAGGCCCTTCCTGCGGCCTCCTCCAGAAGACGCGCCCCGGCCAGGAGGTCCACCCTGATGTCCTGCCCGGCCCGCTGCTTCTTGCGGATGTCTTCAAACCAGGTGCCGGTGTGGTCCACCCAGGCCTGGATGCTGTAATAATGCCGCGCAAGCTCTTTTACCGTGAAAGAGCCCCGCCACCGGTCATTGATGACATAGGTCAGGGGAACCTCGTGCCATTGGCTCTCCCCGGCCGTGCGCCACAGGAGCGAGGCGCGCACGACATCGTGGCCGTCGGAGAAGATGTCGGCCTCCACCTCCACCCTCTCGCCCACCACGCGCTTGATGGCGGAAAGGCCGCCGTCTATCTCGGGCTTTACGGCCTCGATGACCACTCTTCTTCTGCCGTGCGGAATCACCTTTCTTCCGTCCTCCCGGGTTATCCCCATTGTAGGAGAGCCGCCGGGGGGCCGTCAATCGGAGCCCCGCGCAGGAGACGGCAAAAGGAGAGCCTCCGGCGCGCTTTTCTTGAGGGAGGCATCGAAGGCGAAGGCGCCGCCGGCGACAGGGAGAAACCCGGGGAGCTACTTCTTCTTTATGACCTCGAAGAGGGCCAGGGCAGCCTCCTCCGGCCCCTTCTGCTCGAAGCCCTCTATGCCCAGGCGGGTGCGGAGCTGGCCGACCTTCACGCCCTTCTCAAAGAAGGCCGTGAACATCTCGCGGGCTCTCTCCTCGTGCTCCCGCCGCCGCTGGGGCGCCCCGAAGGGGTTGGCGAAATAGGTATGCACGAGTCCCTTCTCGTCGGTGGTGCCCTTGGCCAGGCGCGCCCCGCTGGCGAAGACGGCCAGGGCCTCCTCCGCGCTTCCGAACATCTGCACGGCGGGCATCTCGGGGGAGAGCTGCTCGAAGTTGTTGGCGTACAGGACCATGTCCACCGGGTAGCCCTTGACCACGTGGTGGTAGCGGGTGATGGGGATGATGAGGCGGGCGTTGGCCTTGTCGGGGTTCATGAAGACGCTCCGGTCGATTTCCTCATAGGCATAGCCCGGCTGAAGGTCGTCCAGGCGGACGAAGGCGCCCGTCTCGGTGCCGTAGCCCAGGGGCCTTCCCCGGGGGTCCAGGGCCAGGGAGCCCATGTCGTCGAAGATGATGCGCATCTCGCAGATGTGCTCGCCGGCCAGGGTGCGCAGGGCCTCGATGGTCTCGGACTTCCCCGCGCCGCTGTCGCCGATGACGACCACGGTGGCCTCCCCGCCCTCCTTGAGCCTCAGATACACCATGGCCCCGTGCACGGGAAGGCGGCCCCGCTTGAGCATGGCCACGTTATGGAGGGTGAGGGTCATCTTCTTGAAATAGCCGAAGTAGTCCACTTCCGGCGAGTGGCGCACCAGGCCCACCAGCATGTCGGCGCTCCGGTCCTCGAAAAAGACCGTCTCCCCCGGTATGTCCTCGCTCTGGAGGCCGAAGGCCAGCAGGATGTCCGGGCGCCGTCCGTCGATGTCCTCGTAATCGGCTATCTCGAAGAGGTTGCTCAGGCTGAGCCCCAGGGAGACGAAGTCCTGGTGAAAGTAGATGAATGCGGTGAGGTCCCCCACCCTGGCCGGAAAACAGTACCACTCGCCGGGGGTGAGGGAGAGCCATTCCTTGCGCAGCTCCCCCGTCTCCTCGAACCGCCCCTTTCTCTTGTTCATCTCGGGGTACAGGATGACGGGGGGCTCCAGGAGGGTCAGGCGGATGAAGGGCACGTCCCGCAGGCTCTCGTACAGGCCGGGGCAGTCCCAGTGCACCCGCTCCAGGAGCATGCCCATGTTGGCCCCCGCCGGAAGCTGGCGGTAGACCCGGGGGTTCTCGCCCGTGATGTTCTCCGCCACGCGCCGGTAGACGTACAGGACCAGGTCCTTGAACTCCTCGTTGGACTTTATGAACCGGGCGTGGTGCAGGCTGCTCTTGGCGTAGCGCGAGCGCCGGGGGGCCTCCAGGTAGATGAACCTCTCGAAGCGCCGCCAGAAGTTGTACAGCTCCTCGTTGAACTCCAGGAGCTTCTCCCTGTCGGCCAAAAGCGGGGCGCAGGCGCGGTTCATGGCAGCCACTTCCTCGGCGCTGTGGCTCAAGAGGAGCCGGAAGAGGCCGGTGAGGCGAAGGACCACCTCCCCGCGGTCCGTCTCCGGAAGGGCCTCCATGAGGAAGGCGTAGAGGGAGCTTCCGCGGGAGGCCAGCCTCCGCACGAAGCGCTCCAGCACGTCCCGGAAGAGGACGCTCTTCAAGACCTTCTCGGGCGTGTCGCAGTACAGCGACGAGTAGTCGAAGATGACCTTCCCCCTCGTAATCACGTAGGGGGCGGTCTGCTCTTTCACGGGGATGTCCTTACGGCGCACGGGGTTCGGCCTCTCTCCATGAAAAACGAACCCATGAGCGGCCCGGCCGTCCTATGGGCGAAAACACGGGAAAGCTCTGGTGGCGGTGCAGGGATTCGAACCCCGGACTCTGCGGATATGAGCCGCATGCTCTAACCGACTGAGCTACACCGCCGCAAAACTTATTATAGCAGAACCTTTCAGTGGAACTTCAACACTTCGAACCGGTGGGCCCGGATGTTGATGAGGATGCCGACGGCCATGAAATTGCTCACCAGGGCGGTTCCTCCGTAACTCATGAAGGGAAGGGGAAGGCCCACCACGGGCGCCAGCCCCATGGTCATCCCGATGTTG
Organism: Nitrospirota bacterium; assembly: GCA_037386965.1. Classification (NCBI taxonomy): domain Bacteria; kingdom Pseudomonadati; phylum Nitrospirota; species Nitrospirota bacterium. Next base: position 4,102 of record JARRLN010000021.1, on the reverse strand, counting down.
ACGAACCAGTACAGGGCGAACATGGCCGTTATCCCCAGGGCCAGGAGCCGCCCGAACTCCTCCTCGGCCATCTCCGCTATGGTAAGCCCCCGGAGGATGAGCATGAGATAGACAAGAAGCAGCAGGATGCTGCCCACGAACCCCCATTCCTCCGCGAAGACCGCGAAGATGAAATCGGTGTGCTTCTCCGGCAGAAAACGGAAGGGACCCTGGGTGCCCTTCATGTATCCCTTCCCCAGCACCTTGCCCGAGCCCACGGCCACCTTGGACTGGGCGATGTGGTAGCCCGTCCCGCTGGGGTCCAGGTCGGGCTGGATGAAGGCCATGATGCGCTTTTTCTGGTAGTCCTTCAGGCTGTCCCAGGCCAGCGTTCCCATGAAGGGCACCGATATGAGGGAGAAGGCGATGACGACGACCAGCACTTTCCGGTGCACGCCCTTGCCCAGGGCCATGGCCACGAAGAGAAACAGCAGGACGAGGGCCGAGCCCAGGTCGGGCTGCTTGATGACGAGCCCCACGGGAGGCAGCACGAAGAACAGAAAGGCGAAAAGGAGCTGCTTGAACCTCAGGGGCCCCCGCACCGTGCTCATGTACCGGGCGAGCCCGACGAGATAGAGGAGCTTGAAGAACTCGCTGGGCTGAAAGCTCACCGGCCCCAGCCTGAGCCACCTCTGGGCTCCCATGCCGGTCCTGCCCGCCAGGAGGACCGCCACCAGCAGGGCCAGCCCCACCCCCAGGAGGGGATAGGCCGCCCTCCTCAGCCTCCGGTAATCCAACCCCACCGTCATGACCAGGGCGACCAGGCCGGCCACCGCCCAGTACATCTGCCGGATGTAGAAGTTCGGATGCTCCTCGCCCGGCAGGGGGCGGGTGGCGCTGAAGATGGTCATGATGCCCACCAGGGTCAACAGCAGGACCAGGCAGAGGATGACCCAGTCGAAGTTGCTCACCAGGCGGCGGTCAATTCTGAGCGACGGCGACACCGTCTTTCCCCTTCTCGTTGGACCGGCTCAGGCTTTCCATGTAGGCCTCGATGGCCTTCTTGGCTATGGGGGCGGCGGCCGAGCCCCCGTGCCCCCCGTGCTCGACGAAGACGGCCAGGGCTATCTCGGGCTCCTGCACCGGGGCGAAGGCCACGAACCATGCGTGGTCGCGGAGCTTCACCGGCAGGTCCTTCTCCTTCGCGCCGTCGGGAATGGCCTTGTTGGAGACCACCTGGGCGGTGCCGGTCTTGCCGGCGATATCCACCACCTTCGAGCGCGCCGCGTGCCCGGTGCCCCGGGGCTCGCTCACCACGCCGCCCAAGGCTTTCCTGACGGCCCGGATGTTCCTTTCCTCCAGGTTCAGCTTCTCCCTGGGCTCCGGCTGCCCCTCGGCCCGGGTAACCCTGAGGTCATAGACGCTCCCCCCGTTGGCCACGATGCTTATCATGCGGGCAAGCTGAATGGGGGTGACGAGCACGAAGCCCTGCCCTATGGCCGCGTGGTAGGTCTCCCCCGGGTACCAGGGCTCGTGCCTCACCCGCATCTTCCACGCGGTGTCGGGGATGAGGCCGGACTTCTCCCGCACAAGGTGGATGCCGCTGGGGCGGCCCAGCCCCAGGAGGCGTGCGTAGCGGGCGATGGTGTCGATGCCCGTGGCCTCGCCCGCCCGGTAGAAGTAGACGTCGCAGGACTGCACCAGGGCCTCGTGGAAGGCGAGCCTTCCGTGGCCGCCCCGCCGCCAGCACCTGTACGTCCAGCGCCCCTTTCTGAGGGCTCCGTTGCAGTAGGAGGTCGTCCCCAGGGTGATGCTGCCGCTTTCCAGGGCCGCCAGGCCGGTGACGATCTTGAAGGTCGACCCCGGGGGGTACTGGCTCTGCAGGGCGCGGTCCAGCATGGGGAAGCTCTGGTCGTTGCTCAGGCGGCGCCAGTCGTCGTAATTGATGCCCCGGGAGAAGAGGTTGGGGTCGAAGGAGGGCCTGCTCACCAGGGCCAGGATCTCGCCCGTGGAGGGCTTGATGGCCACCAGCGCGCCCACCTTGTCGCCGAAGGCCTTCTCTGCCTGCTTCTGAAGGTCTATGTCTATGCTTAGGTAAATGTCTCTCCCCCGCTCCGGGCTGTCTTCGCGCAGGAGCCTCAAGGGCCTGCCCAGGGCGTCCACCTCGATGACCCGCTGCCCCGGGGCGCCCCTCAGGGAGGTGTCGAGCATCTTCTCTATCCCCCACTGCCCCACGAAGGCCTGAAGCGGGACGTTCTTGAAGTCGGCCTTCTCCAGCTGCTCGGGCTTCAGGGCCCCCAGGTAGCCGATGAGGTGGGCTCCCACGTCCCCGTACAGGTAGCGCCTCGTCTGCTCCACTGCGATGGTGAGGCCCGGGTGCTCCGAGAGGCGGGCCTCGTAGAAGGCCACCTCGTCGAAGCTGAGCCCTCCTTTGAGCTTGATGGGCTCGATGGGGTTGTCCCCGTGCTCCTTGATGATGCGGTAGACCTCGTCTATGTCCATGGCCAGGAACTTCGCTATGGAGGCCAGGTCCGCCTGCCCGAGCATCTCGGGCTGCAGGGCCACGCTGTAGTAGGCGGAATTCTTCACGAGGGGCTTGCCGTTGCGGTCGTAGATGATGCCCCGCGGGGAGGGGACCTTCTCGATGCGCAGGAGGTTCTCGTAACTGAGGGTGCTGAACTCCCCGCCCCGGAGGACCTGCAGCTGCCAGAGCCGGCTGGCCAGCACCAGAAAGGCCGCCACCGCCACGCCGGCGATGAACTTTATTCTGCGGGACTGCTCAGTTTTCATCCCTGGGTCTCATGAACAGTCCCGCCGGCGCCACCAGGAGGGCCTGCCAGAAGGATATCACCGCTGCGTGCGTCGCCCCCAGGGCGGCCCTCTCGAAGGCGGCCGTGAGGCCGTAGGAAAGGGTTCCGTCCAGGAAAGTCAGCACAAAGAAGCCCACCAGCCCCAGAAGGGGCGTCCAGGTGAATACCCCGCGCCCCAGGAAGGCCGACAGATACCCCACGGTCCCTTTGGCCAGGATGTCCGGGCCCAGCATCCCGGCGGAAAGGACGTCGGTGAGGAAGCCCAGGCCCGCCCCGGCCGTGAGCCCCCGCAGAGGGCCTCCCCGAAGGCCCGCGTAGATGACGAACAGGACGGTCAGGTTGGGGCCTATACCCGAGACCCGGACCCTGGATTCCAGGATGAGGGCCACCACGAGCGTGAGGGCGAGCGTCGTCTTTCTCATCTCTTGACCACCACCACTTCCTCCACTCTCCGGGTGTCCACGAAGGGGGTGACCACCACCCGGTGGAAAAGCTCCTTCGTGTTGGTGGTGACGCTCTTTACCTCCCCCACCTTGATGCCGGGAGGGAACATGGCGTCCAGGCCCGAGGTGACGATAACGTCGCCCTCCTTGACCGGCGTGTCTATGTCCAGGTACTTGAGCACGCACCTCCTGATGCCCGCCCCCGCCAGGACCGCCTCGCTGCGCGTCCCCTCTATGCGCACGGCAGCCCGGAAGCGGGTGTCGTCGATGAGGAGCACCCGGGCGTAGTCCCCCTGCGTCTCCTGCACCTTGCCCAGCAGCCCCGCGGGGGTGATGACGGCCATGTTGCCGCGGACCCCGCTTTGCCCGCCCTTATTAATAATGAAGGTGTTCGACCAGCGGTCGTTTCCCCGGGAGACCACCTGGGCGGCGGCCACGAAGCCGGGGGCCAGGTCCTTCAGGTCCAGGAGGGCGCGGAGACGCCTGTTTTCGGCAAGCACCTCCGAGAGGCGCTGCTCCTTGAGGGTGAGGGCCTCCACCTCCCTCTGGAGCCGGGCGAACTCCCGTTCGTCCAGGGTGTACTTCCTCAGGCTCCGGGAAACCCCGGTGTCCACGGCCTCGATGGTTTCATTCAGGGAGGACAGGGTGACGCGCAGAAAGCCGAAGGGCCTGAGGGGGCCCCGCCTGCTCTGGTAGGACATCAGAAGAAGCGCGGCGACCACCAGGATGATAAAGGCACGGAAATGTCTCTTTTGCATTAAGCCAGGGCAATCCTCTTCAGCAGATGCATGTCCTCGAGCATCTGCCCCACTCCCCGCACGACCGACGTCAGGGGGTCTTCAGCCACGACCACGGGGAGCTCCGTTGCAT